>JBDNGV010000476.1:0-6225 GCA_041689125.1 Daejeonella sp. | reverse complement strand
GTATCATTTGGAACAGCCAGATCAACGATCACTTTCCTAGAAACATCTCCATTCAAAAGTGATTGATAAATATCATTAGTAATGATTGGCTCAGTAGCACTTGTACAGGTAATAATTACGTCGAATCCTTCTTTATAGGTTGTTAAGTCTTCGAGTTTGTATGCCTTCCCACTCAAATCTGCTGCGAGTGTTACAGCGTTCTCAAGACTGCGGTTAAAGACTGCAAAGTTTGAGTATTTATGTTTTTTAAGATATTTGGCAATGTTACGGTTGGTTTCTCCTGCCCCAATAATCAGAATTCTGGCATTGGTACACATTTTTAACTCACGGAGTTTGCGATATGCCAAAGAAACCACTGAAATCGGCTTCCTTGCAATTCCTGTATTGGTATAAACTTCCTTTGCTGTTTTCACAACCCTGCTCATAATCAATCGCAAATAATCACCTGTTAGTCCTGAAACACGACAAGTTTCATAAGCCTTTCGTACCTGGGCAAGAATCTCCTTCTCGCCTACAACAAGGCTTTCCAGTGAACATGAAATCCGAAGTAAGTGGTTAAGGGCCTCTACATCCTCATAAACCACAGCCTGATTCACAAATGTATCAACCTGATCTTCAGAAACCGGAAGATTAAGCGTTTGAATAAAATCCTTAACGAAATGAGTATCTAGGCTCTGTTTTGCTGAAAATACAAATTCCACTCGATTGCATGTACCGAGATAAAATATTTCAGGTATATCAAACTTCGCTTTAACACTTTCAAGACTACTTTCCAAGCAATCGTTGCAGATAACAAATTTACCTAAATCTTTGAGGTCGATGTACTTGTGAGAAAAGGCAATAATTTTAAGATATTTCAAGTTGCTAATCCTATTATAAAAAATCAATACAAATGTAACCTAAAAGTGATTTTCCATCTGTCACGCCTTTGTAAACACACACGTTTAGAAAGATTATAAATAAAGTTCATCGCTGAGATGCATTCATAGCACCGTATAAAAATAAAAAAACATACTTAATGGATTGTCAGGGATTCTTCCTTTTTATAAAAGAACCAATCGATTAAAATTAAAAACATTCCTTTCAGACTCGAAATTTCGGCCAAATTGAAATTTAAGTCTAAAACAGCCCCAGATCGAAATGCACGAAATCGGTAACTAAAAAGTGCATAATAAGCTAATAAAGATTACCCTTTACACCACCAATTATAAAACACTTTCCAGCTATCACCAATTGGACATATTCTTTTGACAAAAAGTATATGTAAACCACAAGAAAGCTAATTAGGAATCACCGATTGCATAATCAGTCGAATGAAATTTAATTGAGGCTCCCTATAATAAAAATACATTCATATTTTCGAATTAGTGATTTTCAACCCATTACCGATCAGGCTAATGATCTCGATTGTTCAAACCACTTTAAATAATTGTTTTTAAAATCTGAGCACAGCCAAGGTTCAAAATGAAGAAAAAATAATTATCAAATTTCTTATTCTACTAATGCTCAGGCTCCAACCAGTTACCATCATCACGGATGATTCCGATCAATTCATCCAGTGCATTTTCTGTATTCACATTCTTCTTGACAACCTCTTTCCCCCGGTATAGGGTAATCTTACCCGGTCCGGTACCTACGTATCCATAGTCTGCATCGGCCATTTCTCCAGGACCGTTCACAATACATCCCATAATCCCAATTTTAAGTCCTTTGAGATGATCAGTACGACTTCGAATCATCTGAGTAGTAACCTGAAGGTCAAACAAGGTCCTTCCGCAACTCGGACAGGAAATGTATTCGGTCTTGGAAATCCTTGAGCGGGTGGCCTGTAGGATTCCGAAAGAAGTTGTAAGTATCGTTTTACCCTGGATATCAGGTGCATCTGCCCAAATTCCATCACCAAAACCATCCAGCATCAATCCACCCAAATCAGTTGCTGAATACAATTGAAAATCAGACACTTCGGGTAAAATTTCGGCATATTTACGCGACTCTTCTAAGGACTTAAGATGGTAAGTTCGTTTGATAATTACTGGCATTTCAAGCCCCAATTCTACCAGTTTGAAAAATGCCTGACGCTGATCCTGCAATCCACAAACCGAAGTAGTTTCAAGAACAAAAACAAGGGTATTATCCAAAGGAATCTCGTTGAAAATATAAGTACCAATGTCTGAATTGGAGATTGCAACAAGGTTTAGCGAAGTATCACGTACATCTGCCCCAACATATTCTTTCAGAGAATAATAAGGATGGCAATTACTTTTATTTTCAAGCCCTTTCCAGGTTGAATAATTGTAAAGCTGTTTCAGATTTCCTGGGAAATTAAAAGAGGGAAGCTCATCGGCAAGATAAACAAAATCCGTTGATTGTTCAGCCATATTATACTTATCAAGCAGAGCAGAATATAGGTACCCAACTTCCGACAACACCGCCGGATCTTTGAGGTTCTTCTTCGAAATATCAATAACAACACGTGGTACCTGATGCCCGCCAATGAAGGTGTTGAGTTCTGTGGTATGGCGTTTTTGGTATTCGTAGGGATTGTGGCTAGTAGTTAGTTGTTGGTTGTTAGTTGTTAGAATTCCTTTGTCTGATAATTTGGTGTTCAACTCCGAAGATTGGGTTTCCCCTCCTAGCTGATACTTGATACCTGATACTTCTCTCTCCTTGTACCTATCCGCCAAAGCAATCGCAACAGGAGCTTCAAATTCAGGATCCTCGGTCAAGGATACACGAACAGTATCTCCTAGTCCATCCTCAAGCAAAGCACCAATTCCTACGGCAGATTTGATCCGGCCATCTTCTCCATCACCCGCTTCGGTTACCCCAAGATGGAGCGGGTAATTCATCCCCTCTTTCACCATGGTTTCTACAAGCAGACGATAAGCTTGAACCATTACTTGTGGATTGCTCGACTTCATCGAAATAACGAGGTTATAATAATTCATATCTTCGCAAATGCGCATGAACTCCATTGCCGACTCGACCATGCCACGCGGAGTATCTCCATAATGGCTCATGATCCGGTCTGAAAGCGAACCATGATTGGTACCAATTCTCATGGCAGTACCGTACTCTTTACAAACTTTTACTAGTGGAGCAAATTTCTTGTATATCCTTTCCAGTTCAGCCTGATATTCAGTAGTCGTATATTCAAAATTTTCAAATCGTTTTTTATCTGCATAATTGCCCGGGTTGATACGCACTTTTTCAACAATTCGGGCAGCTTCTTCGGCTGCATTTGGAGTAAAATGTATATCGGCAATTAGGGGTATGTTATATCCTCTTGCCTTTAATTCATTTTTGATATTCGCCAAATTTTTTGCTTCCTTGACACTTGGGGCAGTAATCCGCACGTATTCGCAGCCAGCATCAGCCATACGAATCGCTTGCTCAACTGTACCCATGGTGTCCATTGTATCGGTAGTAGTCATACTCTGGATCCGGATCGGATTGTGGGCACCCATGGGAATATGACCAATCGTTACTTCACGGGTCAGAAATCTGGAATAGGTATTTAGTGAATTACAATACTTGCCATCAAGGGTAATTAAAGCGCTTTTATCCATCAAGAAGAATCAAAATTTTACAAAAATACATAATATCGAGGGAATGTATAACTAAGTGTGCATGAAATGTTCCCATTGTTTTGAGTAACAATTATTTGCACAATAAAGAACTAATCATATTCAATATGGATAAATTCACAATAAAAATATTATATTCATTTCAAAAATGATAAAATTGGAAAGAAGAAATTTTCTCAAAACATCTGCAATAGGCTCTGCCGTTTTAGCTTCTTCGGGGTTAATTACCTTTCAGTCGGGTTCTGCCGCCATGCCACCCACGCTTCCCTCTATCAACAATCCATTAAACCTGTACGGTTCCTTAGAATCAGTTCTTGAAGGTATCCGGGCAAACAATCCTATGGATCTGACCGTTGCCAACTGGAGAAAAAAGAATCCACGGGGCAGTTATAAACGATGGCAAGCTGCCGCCCGGAAATGCTTGCTGGATGGGTTGAACTATAGCCCTGGTCCTTTAAACATGGCTCCCGAGGTGATTCAGAAAGAAGACAGGGGTACGCATACTTTCGAAAAAATACGTTTTAATACTACTCCCTGGCATCGGCTGGAGGCCTACCTTTTATTGCCAAAGGGAGTAAAACAACCAGTTCCGGGTATCGTTGCGCTGCATGCATGGGGAGGCCCTATGGGATTTGGCAAAGACCGGATCGCCAATGGTGGCAAGGACCATGAGCTATTGGCGAAACATCGCAAAGAATACTATGGAGGAGCCTATTTAACAGAAGAACTTGTTAATAGAGGTTATGCGGTCATTGTTATAGATGCGCATCATTTTGGCTCCCGTATTCCTAAAGGCATCAATGGGATACCGGATAATTTTGATCCATTTTTATTATCAGCAGAAGAATACAAGCCGTTTGATACTAAAATTCGTGATCTTTTATATTATGGAGTCAGGCAGTTAAATTGGGCTGGGACTACCTGGGCCGGTATTAACTACTTTGACGATTCAAGATGTATTGATTATTTAGCTACCCGCCCGGAAGTGGATATGAGAAGAATCGGAGTAACCGGCTTATCTGGCGGCGGATGGAGAACCAATATACTTGCTGCACTAGATACGCGGGTAAAAGCTTCAGTAAGCGTTGGATGGATGACTACAGGCGACACGCAGCAACATTATAATCTAAGTGGTGCTGTTGGATCCTTTTGTTTATTACCAGGTGTGTGGAACAGAATGGACATTCCGGATCTTGCGGCCATGAGTGCGCCTAATTCCTGTATGATTGTTGTGGGCGAAGAAGACCCCCTTTTCCCCCAAGAAGGAAAAATGAAGGCCAAAGCAGAAATCCAGGCCGCTTTCGACTGGGCAGGCAAAGGCGATAATACTTCATTTTATTCCCCTAAAACCACACATAATTACAATCGGGATATTCAGGAAAAGGCGTATGCCTGGCTGGAAAAACATCTTAAAGGATAATGGATGGTTACAATTGGTTGGTGAGAACACCAACCAAAGGGCAATACATATTATCGGGAGAAAGTGGGAAGTTGAAGATATACAGTTGGTTGGTGAGAACACCAACCAAAAGGTAAATTTCCTGTGGTCGGTGTTTCCTGTGATCGGTGTTTCCTGTGATCGGTGTTTCCTGTGGTCGGTGTTTCCTGTGGTCGGTGTTATCACCGACCACACCGACCACTAACATACTACCGACAAGGTATATACTATACTTAGCACCTAGTATGCTGTACCGACCACTTGTACCTTATTTTTTACTATTTACTATCTTACAGTTGGTTGGTGAGAACACCAACCAAAGGGCAATACATATTATCGTGGGAAAGTGGAAAGTTGAAGATATTGTAAAGCACAATTTAGCCAGAATATATTCTATGGGTAAATTGGGAGGAGAACTTTAGCTATGCTCATGATAATATGCCATTCAAGGGGAATTTACTCACTTTCCATTAGCTAATTATCTAATTTCCTAATTAAACCCCCATCGCATATAAAATAATATTAACCCCAAACTTCGTATTATCCTCCGCATAAAAACGCTTATTCCTGAAATCATAATCCCATTCACAACCATAATCTTTATTGCTGTACAACACTCCAATACGGCCGTTTATTTGAATTGCCTTTAAATAATCATGCACCAGATCATCACCCCAGCCGTTTAACTCAAAGGCAGTGGTTGGAGGCCCCTTTTCAAACTTAAAAAAGGACCGATATATCTCATGGTTATTGGGTATTTTCTTCAAAGCGGCAGGCCCAAATAACGAACTCATCTGGGCTTCGAATGATTTTGCAAAAAGACCATCGATATCGTGGTTGCAATCATCCACAAAAACAAAGCCACCATTTTCCACATATTTCTTGAAATTAATCCTTTCCTGCTGATTGAATTGAACCAGTTTATGTCCGCTGAGATAGGTAAATGGATACAAAAACAACTCATTATCAGCAAGATTCAAAACCTTTTCCTCCTGATTTATCGGAATCGTAGTATACTCTACCAGCGAGTTCAACAAGTTTGCAGGCATCCGCTGATCAGTATCCCAGTTACCTGATTGATATTTTATTCTTGCAAATGTGAACTTGGGGCTAAACATTCAGCTAAATTATTGCTATAATTATTGCGAAAAGAGTTTTCGGGTCGATTTTATGTAAATTGCTTGATACCCCAATGAAAAT
>JBDNGV010000475.1:0-4099 GCA_041689125.1 Daejeonella sp. | reverse complement strand
TTTGTGCAGGCAAAAAATAACTCATTCTTTCCATACCAGATTCCCTCGCCCCGGGCAAAAAGTGCAGCACCTTCCTTATAACCTCTCAAGCGCAGATCATCATCAGGAGCCTCTACATTATCCAAATCAATCCAATGTACATTAAAGCTCTTTTTTTGTGGAAATTTACCTGTTTTCAATTTCTCCCAATTCCTAGTATCGGCGCGTGCCCACTCGGAAACGACCAGACATTGCAGTTTTCCACCTTTATGCAGATCGCCGAACTTATTCGGCAGATAGCGATAAAATAGACTATCCCCGCTATCCTCTGTTTGGTAAACAATTCCTTCTGTGGGATGAACCGCTACAGCCTCATGTACAAAACGGCCCATGGGTTTGATCGGTACGGGCTCGGTTATGTTAATCTTATCTGAAGCATAAATCTCGAAATTATAACCATGATCTTTTTCAAGATTTCCTTTCTCAGCTCCCTCTATCAAGGTACTTTCCTCACAGGTAATCCATGAATTCCATGGGGTAATGCCACCTGCACAATTTCTTACAGTTCCGATAAGACTTAAATATTCGAGCTCTACTTTCTGCAGTTTTTCATCATAAACCATTGTGCTTGTACCACCATAACACAAACTCTCAGATTTCCCGAAATCATAAATATCACTCTTTTTGATTTTGTTCAGTAGCTCATTATTTTTCCCGAACGGCCCATTTGCAATTGCCCCCGGAGATAATTCGTGGTTTCTAATCAGGATTATCTTATTATTTTTCCATTTAAAAACACCCATCCCATCAAATGCTCCAGGGACAGAAAACCCGTCGTTCATGACATCACCTTTCCGGGATATCACTTTGGCCGTAAAACCATTGGGCAAACTCAAAATATCACCTTGACGATGTGTCAATGGGCCATAATTACGCAGAAAATTACCTTCTTCAATAAATCCTAAGGCCGCTACATTGGCAGCAAACTGGCTCAGACCAAGAAAGCCAAGACTTACTAATCCTAAATTTTTGATAAAATCTCTTCTTTTATTATTCATTCAAATAAATTTAATCTTAATTTTTAATACAATCTGGAACCAAAAGCCGAATGTAGTTTGCATTCTATCATATTACTTATCCCGAGTATACAAAAAGTTAAACCTCAGCATTGTACTTTTCGGGCTTGCATCCAATGGACTTTTCTTTGTAAATTTTTATTTCAGCTCCGGAATCAATGGCCCAGGCTTGATGCTATTTCTGCTTTGTATTTTCCTTATAACTGAAGTAGCGCCAAAGAGTCAATACATTTTTTGGCTGGTGTTAAACATTTCAGAAGTGATGATTTTGTTGATCTTATCATACAATAATCCTTCTCTGTTTAAATATCGTTATCCCAATCTTTTATTGCAAAATGCTGACATTGGGTCAACCTATGTCCTTATGGCCATAATCATTTTTGTGGCCACCAATTTTATGCGAAAAAGTTATCAACTGGAGAAGCTTGTCGCAGAAGAAAAAGTAGAAGAACTTAAGATATCCAATGATACTAAAAACAAACTCTTATCCATTCTTGCTCACGACTTGAGATCACCACTAAGTTCAATCCAGAACTATTTGGAAATCTTAGCAGAACTGAATCTGGGAGAGACCGAGAGACAATCATTCGAAGCCAGCTTATTGAATGAAACTAAAAATACCCAACAAATGCTGAATAATCTGCTTCTATGGAGCAAAACACAAATGGAGGGAGTAACTGTAAATCTACTGCCAGTAAATCTTAAGGAATCAATATTGCCGGCAATCAGGGTTCAGCGATTAATTGAAATTGAAAAGAAGATAACAATTGAGGAAAATATTAATAAATCCATTACAATCTTAGCCGACAAGGATATGCTTCAGCTTGTAATTAGAAACCTAGTAAACAATGCTGTAAAATTTACTGAGGAAGGTGGTCAAATCAATATTGAGGCAAAAATAGAAGGAAAGATCTGTCTGAGCGCAATCAGTGTTACTGGCCGGGGAATTCCTTACGAAATGCAGAAAGAACTCTTTTCATTGGGTGTGAAATCAACTTTCGGTACCTAGAATGAAAAAGGAGTAGGTTTGGGTCTATCGCTTTGCAAAGAATATACAGAAATTCAAAATGGACAGATCAGGTTTGAGAGCGAACCCGATAAAGGAACAAGTTTCTACATCAGCTTTAAACTTGCTTCAGCTATTGCCTGAAATATTAAGGCTCAGCTTTGATATTTGGCAGAAAAGCTGTCATTAAACCCAAAAGTGGCATATAAGCACAAATCTGATACACATACTCTATGCTGGTTCTGTCGGCAATTCCACCCAAAACAGCTGATCCAATACCTGCCATTCCGAATGCAAATCCAAAAAAGAGCCCGGAGACCATACCAACCTTTCCCGGAAAAAGCTCATGGGCATATACCAAAATTGCAGAAAATGCTGAGGCTAGGATCACTCCAATTGGAATAGTCAGAATTACAGTCCAGAAAAGATTCGCATACGGAAGTAAAATAGAAAAAGGAGCTACACCCAGAATTGAGCCCCAGATTACATATTTTCTACCGAACTTATCGCCCAATGGCCCACCGATGATTGTCCCTGCCGCAATCGAAAAAAGAAAAATAAAGAGATATACCTGAGAGTCCTGAACCGAAACTCCAAACTTATGGATCACATAAAAAGTATAGTATGTGGTCATACTGGTGAGGTAGATGTATTTTGAAAAGATCAGCAACAGAAGAATCAAAACAGAAAAAATTATTGTCTTCTTAGGTAGCTGTTGCGCATGAGTAAATTCATCTCCAGGTCTTCTTGCTTTAATTCTGATCTTACGTTTATACCAACCGCCAATGTTAATCAGTAATATAATTGCAAGCAGAGCAAGTGCAGAAAACCAGATAATATTTGACTGACCATAAGGAACGATGATTAAGGCAGCCAGAAGTGGACCAATAGAACTGCCAAAGTTTCCCCCCAACTGGAAGATGGATTGAGCCATTCCACGACGGCCACCAGAGGCCATATGAGCCATCCGGGAAGCCTCGGGATGAAAAATTGAGGAACCAACACCCACCATTGCAACTGATAAAATTAAAACGTGAAAACTTGGTGCCTGCGATAAAACTATAAGCCCAACAAGCGTGAATCCCATCCCAATTGCAAGAGAATAAGGTTGAGGTTTACGGTCTGTATATAACCCTACAAAGGGCTGAAGAATTGAGGCTGAAAGCTGAAAGGCAAGAGTAATTAAACCAATCTGAGCAAAACTCAAGCTGAAGGTATCTTTAACTACCGGATAGATTGCAGGTATGATAGATTGTAAAGCATCATTCAGCAAATGGGAAATACTGATCGCAATAAGAATCGGGTAAACGGTCTTTCCGGAAATTGTATTTTTGTCTTTAAGAGCTAAGCTTTGGGGCTGCTCGATGACCTGCTTATTCATTTGTAATTTTGCTTACTGCAAATATCAGTTCTTAAATTTAAAAAAGCGACAAGCATCAGTGGAAAAAGGAGGATTTTATACAGAAATTTTAGTTTGGAATACCTCTCTTAATTGCCATACGGCTTTATTTCTGTCAGACGAATTGCCGATGCGGATGACATCGCACAAGGCTAATAATTTATACAAAATCCTATCCTTCCTGACCGCCTTAACTACAGTTGGATAAAGCGGCAAAATCGTTTGCCCGCGTTCCTTCCCTTGGTTATCAGCCCAAACCAGCTTTTCTTCAGTTGAGAAACTCAAGTAAAAAGACGATTCGGAATGTGCGGTATACATTCCCTGCATTACCGGGCCAAGCTGGGCAGGGAAGACATAGGGAAGTCCGTATTCCAAAAACTTCAGAAAAGCCTCTTTATTAATACTTCTGCTATGCGGATCGAGAAGACCGGCAATAGCTGAACGATTTAAAGATTCACTGATCTTAGAAGCGGAAATGAAAAGTTTTGATGATAAATCTTTGATCCGGATTTCCTGATCAGAATCGATAATGAGTTTCAGCAGAAGTACGATATCTTAGGGACGCATGCTCTTTCATAACAGAAGGGTAAGGATAATATTTGTGATTCGCAATTCGCGAAAAGCTTGCGGATCAAGTCC
>JBDNGV010000474.1:0-3323 GCA_041689125.1 Daejeonella sp. | reverse complement strand
CCGCTGGCTGGTAAATACCTATCCTAACCAATGGGTTGAGGCAACAACTCCGGCCGGTTACGGCTCAAACCGAACTTACCAAAGTGATTCAAACGCTCCGGGAAATCTTGGAATTAACGGATCTGCTGGTGCAATTTACCCAGAGGATTATAATGAGGCCGGTTCAATGTGGGAACATATGACCAGAAATAAGATTAGCTATTTCAATTTTGGGTTTGGCGTTATGTTTGAGCCCGGCGATTATAAGGATCATTATAAATATGGCGGAATAAAACACATAGCCAATTACCCCATGCCCAAACCTTTGTACTCACGTACATCTTATACTTATCCAACCTATAACATGGCAATTCCTGATCAATTCAGAGTAAGTGTTTTTGAAAAAGAATTTAATGAAAAATGGGGAAAAGACAAAGAAATTTTGCCTTCTGTGTTAACTGTTATTTTACCAATGGATCATGGAGCGGATGAACGCCCGGAGGCAGGATATTCTTTTAGAGAAAGTTATATGGCCGACAATGATCTTGCTGTTGGTCGCATTGTGGAGTTCTTATCAAACACTCCTTATTGGAAGAATATGCTTATTATCGTTACAGAAGATGATGCTCAAAATGGTGTTGATCATATCGATGCCCACCGGAGCATTTTAATGGCTATTTCACCATATTCCCGAAAAAACTATGCTAGTCATACCCATACAAGCTTTGGGAGTATATTTAAAACCTTCTGGAATATTTTAGGAATTCCATACCTCAATCAATATGATGCAGGTGCCAGCGATCTTGCTGATATGTTCAGTAATGAGCCAGATTTTACTCCTTTCAAGGCTATACCGTCTGACAACAGGTTCTTTGATCCACAAAAAGCACTTGACCCTTTTGATGAGAAATTCGACTGGAAAGCCCTAAAAGAAGGTCCAGAAATAGATGATATGAAGGATATGATTCGCGAAAGTAGAAAACGCGACAAAGAAAAGTCATCAAAGAAAGAATAGATTAAAATTAATGCTCAATCTCCTTAGCAAACAAAATAATATTTAATTTATTCCGATTGTAAAACTACATTCAAAAATCTGAGCAATATCTAGGCTTTGAATACCCGCCTTTTCTGAAAACTCTTTAAGCTCAGCTGCATGATCTGCATAACCAAGCCAGGGTTCGATACACACAAATGGAGCACCCGAAGAAGCCCATATCCCCAACGAATTGAAATCAGCGTAAGAAACCGAAATAAAATTAGGTGATTGATGATTTCTGATCAACACCTCCTTCGATTTGATATCCTTAAAAACGAGAGCACCATTGGAGAATAAATGTTTGCTGAGATTCAGCCTCCTACTTTCCAGATATAAATTTTCAGTTTCACCGGTAAAAAATCCGGAATCATTAAATAAGTGCTTAATCAATACTTCATCCTTATCGAATTCAATATAATAATCATCGTATGCCCCAATCTTTGAAAAAGGAATATTGAAAGCAGGATGTGCTCCAACAGAAAACAAGATAGGCTTATCATCTTTATTTATAACCTTATAAATTACTTTGATCTCAGTATCCAATAAATGATAACATACCTGAAATGAGAATTTATATGGATAAACAGCTAAAGTATCATCAGAATATTCTAGTGTGAAAACAGCATAATTTGCTGATTTTTCAGTTAGGGCAAAATTGGAATGCCTCGCAAAGCCATGCCTTTGCATAGGATAATTTACGCCATCAATCTGAATCTGGTTATTTACACAATTTCCAATAACCGGAAAAAGATTGGGAGCATAAAATGCCCAAACTGAAGGATCAGCCTGCCACAAGTACTCCAGACCATTAATTTTATAGAAAATGGACGATAACTCAGCTCCTTTGGGATGGATACCTACAGACAAAAATTCGTTCTCTAGAACATGCATGTCATTAAAGATTTGATATAAAAATAAGGAGTATCCCTGTTAAACCCAACAAATCTTATGAAAAACCTGAATTATGCGTGTTTCCTGTTTACCCAAACTTTTTTATTATTCCTACCACTTCGGTGATTTCCAGCACCCGACGGCCTCTTCATTCCGGGGCTATAAGTAGGTCCTTCTCCTAATTCTTCTGGTAAAGTCATTCTGGGGATTTCCTTGCCAATCAGATTTTCAATGAATGAAAATTTACGCTGATCCTTTTCGTTAACAAAAGTTATTGCGGTACCGGTAGTTTCTGCCCTGGCGGTTCTACCGATCCGGTGAATATAATCTTCAGGATCTGGTGGGACGTCAAAATTAATAACAAGGCTAATTCCTTCCACATCAATTCCACGACTTAATACATCAGTACCAATGATCACGGGCAATGTCCGGCTTTTAAAGGCTCTTAAGACTGTTTCACGCTGCTCCTGCTCCAAATCTGAATGGAATGCCTCCGACTTTATCCCCTCTTTTCTAAGCGTTCTATTAAGATCCTTAACAGTTTCCTTTCTGGAACAAAAAATAAGCACGCTTTTAAATTCTCCACCCTTCAGCAAGGAGTTGATCAGTTTAATCTTTTGGTTATCATAAACCATATAAACCTGCTGGAAAATACCTTTAGCAGGTTGAGAGAGTGCAATATTGATCTGCTCTGGGTTCTTTAATATGGTATTTGCTAATGTTCTAATCTTAGGAGGCATTGTTGCAGAGAAAAGCAGGGTTTGCCTTTCTGTTGGTAGATTGCTGATAATTCTTAAAATATCTTCATAGAATCCCATATCTAACATACGGTCGGCTTCATCCAATATCAAATACTGAAGATGATCCAATTTAATTACACCAGAAGCCAAATGAGCAATCAATCGTCCTGGGGTTGCAATCACGATATCAACACCATCCATCATTGCACGGCGCTGCTGTTCGTAGGCCATGCCATCACCACCGCCATAAACAGCAATGGAACTTATACCTGCAAAATAAGCTAAACCTTCAACTTGCTGATCAATCTGTTGTGCCAGCTCACGGGTTGGTGCCAATATCAGCGCTTTGGTATATTTCTTTTCTGAGACACTTATGTGCTGTAAAACAGGTAATAAATAGGATGCAGTTTTACCGGTTCCGGTTTGAGCACAGGCGATAAGATCTTTGTGATCTAGAATTAAGGGAATCGCCTGGGATTGAATTGGGGTGGGTTTTACATAACCCATGCTTTGAAGTCCCTCAAATAGCTGAGGATCAAAATTAAAATCGCTGAATGTCAAGTTGAAATATTAATATTTAAATAAATGCAAAAATAGGGAAAAGAATTGAATTCCATTTATTAACACCACCCAATTTCTCAACAAATAACACAATTATCAAAAATTATCTTACTTTT
>JBDNGV010000473.1:0-5961 GCA_041689125.1 Daejeonella sp. | reverse complement strand
ACAGATCAAAAATTATTCTGGTTTTCTTAGGTCTTTTTTTATGTCTATATACATCCTGTAAAAGCAAAAAAATACTTACTGATGCTTCCAAGGCTAAATCTATAGATAAGGGAAGCCTGACGGAACGTTATGCAGCTTTATTGAACGTAAAGGAAAAAGAGCTCGAAAATGAGAAACTGTATCGTTTTATTGACAGCTGGATAGGGGTTCCGCATCGTCTAGGGGGTATTGATAAAAAAGGAGTGGATTGTTCCGGATTTACTTTCCTGTTAGAAAATGAGGTTTATGACAGGGATTTACCTCGAACCGCGCGTACGATGGCAGATAAAGTGAAGCGAAAATATGAGCAGGATTTGAAAGAAGGTGATCTCGTTTTCTTTGATTTCGACGGTCAAAAATTCAGTCATGTTGGGGTTTATCTTCATAATAATAAGTTTGTCCATGCATCTACTTCGAAAGGGGTCATAATCAGTGATTTAAAGGATCCTTGGTATTATAAATATTTTAGCAGAGCAGGGAGTATTAAACCATAGGCTCAATTCTTTCGTGGATTATCTGTTTTAATCAGTAATATTGACCTATTATTATCCTAGGCATATTTATGAGCATAGAAATGGGCGACTATACATTCTGGAAAAAATATAAACGCTTTGCCACTACAGAAATTCTAATGTACCTCATTATGATATTGAGTATTTTGGCAGGAATCATAACCTTTAGTTAATCGCATGAAATTAAACCTTAAACGTCCGCTTGCTTTTTTTGATCTTGAAACAACCGGTGTCAATGTAGCTTCTGATCGCATTGTTGAAATCTCCATACTAAAAGCAATGCCTGATGGATCGGAGGATATAAAAACGCTACGAATCAATCCTGGAATACCGATTCCGCTGGAATCATCACTTATTCATGGTATTTATGATGAGGATATCCGTAATGAAAAAACATTTAAGCAGGTCGGTGAGGAATTAGCTCGATTTTTGGATGATTGCGACCTCGCAGGATACAACTCTAATCGCTTCGATATCCCGGTTATGATGGAGGAATTTTTGCGTGCCGGAATAGATTTCGATATTGAAAATAGACATTTTGTGGATGTTCAGAATATATTTCACCAAATGGAGCAGCGTACTTTAAAGGCAGCTTACAAGTTCTATTGTGGCAAGGATATTGAGAATGCTCATTCCGCTGAAGCGGACATAAAAGCAACTTATGAAGTTTTAAAAGCTCAAATCGAACGCTATGAAAATCAAAGTTGGGAGGATAAAAAAAGTAATGTTTCAAAACCGGTCCAAAACAATATTGAGGCACTTCATGCCTTCACCAATCTGAACAAACCAGTAGATTTCGCTGCCAGGATGGTTTATAATGAAGATGGAGTTGAAGTAATTAATTTTGGAAAACATAAAGGGAGACCCGTTGAAGACGTGTTTCAATCAGAACCAAGTTATTATAACTGGATGTTGAATGGTGATTTTCCATTATATACTAAGCGTTGTCTAGAGAGAATATGGAATCGCTTTAATTCTAAAAAGGAACAATTAAAAGCAGACCGGCAAGTAGCACAGGCAACTCAACGTCCAGAACAAAGCCCTCCGAGCAATCTTAAAGCAGAAGCAAAACCAATCACTGATGATCATTTGGAACAGTTGAAGATGAAATTTGGGAAATAGATTTTAATTGACTGTTGATAATTGAGAGTTGATAATTGAGAGTAGAGAGTCGATAAAACAACTATCTTAACAATGAACCAATATCTTTCTAACAACCAACCAACTAACCAACTAACAATTTAGAATAAACAATTATCTGCTAATAAATCAAAATTTCCAAACAGATAACAGTCAACAGATAACAGTTAACACATAAATCCTATTCCACCGGGTAAAAGGGTTTCTCAATAATTCCTTCATCGCTTAAAAGCGGGTGTAAAGTTTCTGATTGAAGTACTTCCTTCAGGCTGGTCTTCTTCCCATTAATCCATAACTTGTTCTGAATCAATCGGATGCCGTGACTGTAATCCACATGATCAGTAGTATGGCCGTTATAAAGTGATTGAATGGCCTTCCCATCAGGTTTATGCCAACCATAAATAACTACCCTCAGTTGATTTTTGGCATTGAATATCATATTGGAGATTACTATTTCTTTCTTGTTACCTGCAATCAGCTTTCCTAAGGGATATTTTCTGATGGATTGTTCCCTTTGCTGATTTACCATTCTTGTATGTCTTTCAAATTCAGGAACAGTGATCATTGCTTTGGAAGGAGGAATTGGCTGAGGCATCATTTTGACTGCTGCATTCTGATATATCTTGTTGGAAATCTTTCTTGTTGGAAGGCTACAATTTAATAAATCAGCCAATCTTTGTGCTAATTGAGGACGCATGGGGCAATAAAAATAATCAGAATCAGAGCCTATAGCCAGAAAATCAGGCAGTACATAATATCTGATCCTAAGTGTTTGTCCATTGATTATTGCCGTATCTCTGATGACAGATAGTTTTCTATAAAAGTTGGGGATATTGCCGGAACGGATTTCCTCGAAAATGATATCTTCTCGTTCTTCCAGTAATAAGGTGCTATCGCTTATGCTTTTTGAGAATTCTGAACCAATTAGTGCATCTGCAGCTCTTTTTTGTAATTTCAGGTTCTGAGAATGGCAATCTACTGCACAAATAAAAAAATATAGGAGTAAAACATATTTCATCTGTTAATTTTTATTGTTTTTTATCCCGCATGTAAGGAATGGGACCTTTGATGAATGTAAGTGGATGGTGAAAACACCAACCGCAGAAAATGTTTATTTTAATCATGTTGGGTTCATTTAATAAATTTAAGAAAAGCTTTATCTCTTATCCAAACCAATTAGATTTGCCATGTACGATTCACTTACGGGGATTTGAAGGTCTTTAATATGTACTTGATGTCTTTCAATCTTGTTAATTACAGCTAAAGCGACCATATAGGAGCGATGAATTCTAATAAATTTATTCTTCGGTAAAATTGCTTCCAGTTCGGCGAAGGTCATTCGTGAAAGCAGACTTTTATTATTCAGGACAAAATTGACATAATTCCCGGCGGCTTCCAGGTATAGTATATCCTTAAATTGTACTTTTTCCTGCTCGTATCCCGTTTTTAGAAAGATGAAATCAGCACTGCCACTTATATTTCTAAGTTGATAAAGTTCGTAAGCTTTATTACATCCCTTGATAAAACGGCTCAGAGAGAATGGCTTAAGCAGGTAATCAATCGCATCTAGTTCAAAGCTAGTGACTGCATGTTCAGAATATGCAGTTGTGAAGATGACCATTGGCTTTTTATTAAGACTATTCATAAAATCAATCCCCGAAATGTCGGGCATTTTAATATCTAGGAATATCAGATCAATATTTTCTTTCTGAATGTATTCCATCGCCTTAAAAGCATCGGTGAATTCGGCCTTCAGGTTCAGAAAGGGAACTTTTGAAGCATGGCTTCGCACCACTTCAAGTGCTAAAGGTTCATCGTCGAGGGCAATGGCATTCATAGTATAAATGTATCATTAAAATAAGTCTATTCGTTGAAACTGTTCATTCCTGATGCCAATGGAATGTGATTATTTAGAAAATGACCCATACTATTTCGATTTAGCCATTCATTAATAAGATGGCATTTACTCTCTGAAATAGAATGCCTAATATTTGGCTGATAATCTATAATTAAGGAAATTTCATCTTTATCGCTTTCCCCTTTGCATGATTCTGAGCATAAATTTTCACCACATACATTGAATAACAGGCCAATGATCAGCATGCACAATACACTTTTCATTATTACCGAATTAGTCTAAATGAATAGTCAGGTGAACAAAAAACTCTTTTCCACTTTCACGTATGGATAACTCATGATTTCCGGGATATATAAGTCTCAGCCTTTGCTGCACATTATTTAAGCCTATTCCGTTATTGTCTTTTTCGGGATCATTCAAAGGCTTTGGATGAATGCTGTTTGAAATATCGAAATAGAGGACTTTGTCTTTGCAAACGAGACTGATACGAATGTTCGATGGCTCTTTTAGACTGATGCCGTGTTTAAATGCATTTTCAATAAATGGGATGAGTAGCATAGGTGCAATTTGCAATATACCTGTATGCTCTTCTATTTCTGTATGAATCTGTATGTCAGGTGAAGACAGGGTACGAAGGGTTTGAAGTCCGATATAATTGTTCAGATATTCTATTTCTCTGGTTAGAGAAATTTTTTCCTGAAGATTTTCCCGAAGCATAAAGCGCATCATATCCCCAAGTTTCTGTATTCCTTCGGAAGTTCGTTCTGCTTTTTCCTGTAGCGCTGTACCATAGAGAGTATTGAGCACGTTGAAAAGGAAATGGGGGTTGATTTGCGAGCGAAGGAAATTAAGGTCTGCTGTTGAGCGGCCTAATGCGGTCTGAAGGCCTTTAATCTCATAATCAACATTAGTTCTATGTTTGTAAACGTACCAAGCCAAGGGTGCAGTAAACAAAAGCTGAAATCCGATATTGAAAAAGGCGGTTAGAAATGCTATTTCGTTCTGATGTTTTGGAATAAGAACTAAGAGTATTGTGAAAACAGGCACAGTGCTGAGTAAAACAAACAGGAAAAATTCTTTCAGGTAAGTTTTAAATGGTCTGGATCTTTTGTAAATCTCAGGTAATATGGCATACATCGAATAGCAGTACAAAAATATACCTGCAAAGGAACAAACAGCAACAACCACAACACCCTCGGCATCGATCTGACCAATCAGTAAAAGGAAAAGACCAATCATCCAGAAGATAAATGCATATATCCCATCTCGGGTAATAACCCTGTATTTTGACTGGATCAGATCCGAATTTTCAAGTAAGTAGATCGCAAATAATTTTATGATATTATAAAATGCAAACATCAACATCAACCAGAAAGCATAGATAGCGCTTTCCTGAAATAGTTTTGAATACAGATCATTTGTAGTATACTTATCGAACAAATATGCCTTGGTCCAGGTATCGCTTATGGCAAGAACTACACTGATGAAGTAAAATATTGCCAGTGTGAATATTATATTCAAAATAATATTCTCTTTACGGCTAAGAGGAGGGATGATCACAAATGTTAGGAGGCAATAAATTGTATAAAAAGCGAGGTATCGGCATAATGTCGGCAAGAAATAGTTGTTGAAGTAGACATAATGTTGATGAGCTTGATCAAATTCATTTTTACCAGGCTGCCAACTATTGTTTACCGCATCTGAAACAAGGAAGAATACGGAGAATACAATCATAGTGCTTGCAGCCCAGAATTCTATTTTGTTAATATCTGAAGGATTTTTGATAAGATTTTTCATTTGTATTATTATTGCTGATCAATTATTGTTGAATTATAAAACAATGATACAGCAAGCGGATTTTATCAACTAATAAATGTGACGGGATAGTTGATAAATGTGATGAATTGGCTTAAATTCTAAATTTTGTGGTTTCAACAAGCTTTACAACCTCTTTAAAAAATCAATATTTCTTTTTAAGCCGCTGTACTTCGTTCTTTTTACTGCAGAGTTTTTGAACACTTTATTAAAGGTTTCTTCAGTAAGTTCGTACCACTCTGCCTGTTTAAGTCCGAGAAGATCTTTATTCGGACTGAAACTCGGTTCTGTATTTAATACAGAAAACTTATTCCAAGGGCAAACATCCTGACAAATGTCACAACCGAACATCCAGTTATCCATTTTTCCTTTGAATTCAGCAGGTAATTCATTTTTTAACTCGATGGTGAGATAAGAGATGCAGCGACTTCCATCAACCATATAGGGAGCTACGATTGCATCTGTTGGACAAGCATCAATACAACGGGTACAGGTTCCACAATGATCTTTTGTTGGAGTTTCATTATATTCAAGCTCCAAATCGGTAATCAATTCGGCTAGAAAGAAGAATGAGCCGGTATTCTTATTGATCAAATT
>JBDNGV010000472.1:0-4941 GCA_041689125.1 Daejeonella sp. | reverse complement strand
TTTTTCTTTAACTTCTTTAATGGGAGTTAGGATTGGATATTTTGAAAGTTGGTTTCTTGCAACATCTTATTAAGCATGTCATCACTTCCACCATCTTTTTGCCATATATTTTCAATGTCCATTATATATTTTTTAATACTGTTGCCAATTGTTGTTTCGCTCGATGAAGTTTTACCCCAACAAGGTTTGATGTTATGCCTAAAAAACTACTTATTTCTTTGTTGTCATATCCCTAGATGTAGAGAAATAATAGCTCTTTCCGTTTCTGAAAGTACTCTTATAGCTTTGTATAAACGCTCTGTTTCATCTTTGTTAATGCTAGTTGTGAAGGTTTCTTCATACTTCGCCGTATCTGTATATTCATTCCTATTTGTTTTCTTTTGAATAGTAAAAATTGTATTCAGAGAAAGCCTGTATAACCATGTACTGAATTTTGCATCACCACGAAAATTAGAGTAAGTTTTCCAAGTCTGCAACAAGATTTCTTGGTACAAATCCTTCTTATCTTCTGGGTTGTTCGCATAAAGATGCACCAGCTTGTAAATGATCTTCTGGTGCTCTTTGAGTTGTGATAAAAATTCTTTTTCGCTCATTAATTTTTGAGATTTACAGGTGTTACAGTATATCCCTGCTCTTTTAATTGTTGAATCAAACCTTTCTGACCAAATAAATGTAATGCACCTACTGCAACAAAAGTCGCTTGTTCTTTCATTAGTTTTGGTAAAGTTGCCATCCAATTGTCGTTGCGATCATCTAACAACACTTTCATTTCTTCCGGCCTATAATCATTGCGATACATTAATTGTTGCAATTCATCCAATTTTTCAGAAACATAAGCATTATTCATTATGCTCATTAAATTTTTCAACTCATCTTTTTCTTTAAATGTTTCATTGAATAATTCTACCTGCCTTTGCATAGTAAACTGACCGAACATTGCTTTTATTTGCACATCAATAGTCTCTAAACCGAGTACTTTTTTTCCGTCCTTTTTTCCCTCTTCCTGGAAGTAGGTATCTAATTGCACTTCACCCGCTTTATTAGGATAATATTTTTGTTGTATGATAGCCAAGGCTACTGTCATAACAGTAAGAGGATTTAACTGGTCTAATTTTGCAAGGTCTAAACCTGCTTCCTCTTTAAACCAATTCGATGCTTTTGTGTATAATGAATCAGGCAAAACTTTTTGCAAGGTGGTTCCTTTCAATACAGATGCTTCCATAATTGGAGCTTGTAGCGAACTGTCAATAATCAATTCTCCTGCCACAGCTTGAACTGATTTATAAGCATTTTTAACAGCAGGTATGGTATCAATAAAAGCGTTGGTAAGAAAATGATAGGTGCCAAAGAGGAAATAGGGTTTTTGTAAACCATTTCCAGATACTTCCCAGAGTATTCAGTTAGCTGAAACACTCTTTTGAGCAAATAAAATAGTGTTAAATGAAAAGTATAATAATGTTATTAGAAAAAAATTTTTCATGATTTAGTGTTGTTAGTTTTATAATAAATGTTTGATTAAGAAAATGTAAAAAACCACAATGATCACAATTGATACATGGATTAGAAGCCATGCTTTTTGAACGAGTGGTCTGTCTTTCCATTTTACCAATCCATCAAATGGGTCGAAAATTGGAGCAATTCCCATGTTTATTAAAGCCGAATCGTAGTCACCTCTAATTGCATGTATACGCCCAGAGCCATGAACAGAATATATCCCCAGCGATTAATTTGAATTTTTGCGTCTTGCTTTTTGTTGTAATTGCCTGTTTCATAATATTTCTTTTACATATAAGTGGAACATATTGAGCAATTATTACAAGGATGAAAAATATTTTTAAATAAAAAGAAATTGTCATTTGCAAATTCACCAATGAATGAACATTTGGAAGGCAATAAAAATAGCCACAGAATAGAAGATCTTACAAATATAACACTAGTTATATTCATTGATATTTTTGTATCGTAAATCGTAATATGGAGTTTCTTAAGGCAGAACTGTTTATTAATCCAAATCACTTTCATTATAGGTAACTAATTACGATTATTATCAATTAGCAAGTCCAAATTTCAATCAATAATTTATTTTAATATATTTAAAGTATTTTAAAGAGATTAGCCATTTAAAGGATTCATTTTGCCTTACGATGCTTTTTGTAAATCACTTACTTATATTAAAAAATGTTATGTATAAATTCAAAAAATACATATTAATATTTCTTTGCCTTGCGGCAAGTTTCAATGTAAATGCACAATCTTCTGATTGGAGAAATCTTGAGAACGCTTTATCAGTTATTCCCGATGAAGGTTATTGCGACCAACCGTATTCAGTAATCAATCAAAAGGGAGAATGGGTTATAGTCATGACTACAGGAGCCGGCCATGAAGGAGATCGTGGTCAGCACGTGGTTGCAACAATCAGCAAGGACAAGGGTAAAACATGGTCTTCGTTAATTGATATTGAGCCAGCCTCCGGACCGGAAGCATCCTGGATCACTCCTTTCATTACACCAAATGGTCGAATTTATGTCTTTTATACTTATAATTCAGAGGATTTAAAGGAGATATTAGATATCAACAAAAAACTAATTAAGCGGGTTGATACTTTTGGTAAAATGATGATGAAGTATTCTGACGATGGCGGTTATACTTGGTCAACCAATAGATATGAAGTTCCTATTCGTAATTTTGAGATTGACGACAACAATGTTTATCAAGGAAAGCTACAGTTTTTCTGGAGTGTGGCATTGCCAATAATCAGTGATAATGAGGTCTATTTGCCATTAGCGAAAGTAGGTAACTTTGGTGAGGGGTTTATGGAAAGTGGTTCCGGCGCTATACTTAAGAGTTCTAATATTTTAACAGAAACAAATCCCAATAAGATTATTTGGGAAACTCTTCCTGATGGCAATAAGGGACTACTTCCACCAGAGGGGAAAGTGGCTGATGAGCACAATATTGTATCATTAAGCGATGGCAGTCTTTATTGTGTTTATCGCACCAATCAAGGCCATAATGTGCAGACTTATAGTAGGGATAAAGGGCATACATGGACAACTCCTGAATGGGCAACATATTCTCCCGGGGGAAAATTGATGAAACAACCAAGGTGCTTGAACAAAATCTATAAATTCAAAAATGGGAAATATGCCATTTTCTTTCACAACAACAGCTCCAGATATTATGGCGACCATCCATTAGGTAACCGAAATCCAACATGGTTGGCGGGTGGCATAGAAAAGGATGGTCATATTTACTGGAGTCAGCCGGAGATTTTCTTATACGATAAGGATTATACTCACGGAATTTCATATCCTGATTGGATCGAAGACAATGGGGAATACTATTTCACCGAAACCCAAAAAACAATAGCTCGGGTACATAAAATACCGAACGAATACATGGAAATGCTTTGGTCTCAAGCAGATCAAAATACCTTGACTAAAGACGGCCTCGGACTAGATTTATCCGAGAATGAAATAAAGCCACTTCAGGAATTTACAATGCCTTCTCTTGGAAATTTATATAAGGGTAATGGATTTTCATTTGAGCTTAAATTTTCTACAAAGAATTTTATGAAAGATCAGATTTTGTTAGATACTAGAAGAAAAACAACCGAAGGAGTTGGATCTTCGGCAAAATATGCAGGTAATGGTATAAAAATCAGTATTCTAAAATCAGGGGCATTAGAATTTATAATGGATGATGGCCGCAGCCCGTTAATTTGGTCTTCAGGTACTGGAACAATAAAGAGTAACGCACTTAACCATTTGGTAATAAGCGTTGATGCAAAATCTAAAATTGTAACATATGTAATTAACGGAGATCTGTGGGATGGAGGTGAAAGGCCTTTCGGTTTTGCCAGGTTTAATCCATTCATGTGGGATATTAACGGGGAAACTCAAGTTAGTTTTTCTTCCGGTTTTAAGGGAACAGTTGAGGCCTTCAGGGTATATAATCGATGTCTATTTACAACTGAGGCAATTAGCAATTATAGATCAGGGGAATGAAATGGACTATAAATTAGATTTATCTTTTTGTTAGAAAAATCTGACAAACAAATATGTAATGCTACACAATACTACTGTCTTAGAGTTAAAGATTATCAAAGATAGGAAGTCTGAGACTCATTATTAGTAGTATTAAAGATTTGCTATTGGATGTCCTGTGTTTAACATTAAGAAATTTGATTTTTAATGCCAAATAATTACGCTTGTTTGGTGTCTTAATTTTTTCGGTTAAAAATCCTGTTGTTACAACCTAAAGCCTACAACTTACTTCCTTATCTGCGCTTACCCTTATAGTCTAAACTCGACATGAAAGCATCAATACATCTACCAACTAGATTTGTTACATGCTAGGGCAAAAATTCATTACTAATCGCTGAAACTATTGTTATTTTAGTTTATTGATTTATTAATAAATGACCTGGCAACTATTCATTCCTAATCACCGAAAAAATTAAACGTTATGGCAAATAAACAACAAGAAATTACAGTGGCGAAAGATTCATTTCCAATCTCTGAAATTATGGAGTCCAACCCACTTTTTACTCGGCGTGAGATGCTAGGAATGGCCGGAATGGCAGGTATAATGGCCCTGACTAGCAATGCAGCCGGAGCTTTTGCGCAAACAGCACAAACACGGCCTCGTATTGCCGTCCTGGTTAGCTATTGGGCCTATACAAGATCACATGCAGACTGGATTGTAAACAAGCTGATTGATGGTTATTGGTGGGAAGGAGCATATACCCCTTCAAGGGTTGAGGTTGTTTCTGTTTACATCCATCAGTATGACGCAAGCCAGCTGGGTCAGAAGGTTGCCAAAGCGAAAGGTATTCCGGTCTATAAGACAGTAGCTGAAGCTGTAACCCTTGGGGGAAAGGAACTTGCAGTAGATGGCGTGGTCATTGTTGCTGAACACGGAGAATATGCAACCGACCTT
>JBDNGV010000471.1:0-13889 GCA_041689125.1 Daejeonella sp. | reverse complement strand
TAATCCAAGCTTTTAAGCCTTTTGATTTGAGAGACTCCAAAAACTACCGTGCTTTTCTTCTAGAAAATATTGTTGCCTCACTGACTTCTATTTTTGGGTAAACCTTTCTAATAATATTTCTGTTTCTAAATATTTCATCGCAAATACAATCTGCTACTTTTAATATTTTTAGCGTTTCGTAAGCAAAAGATATATTTAAAGCTAATAGTTAGCTGTGATAATTAATTCTAAAAAAGAATTCTACCTAAATATTTCTATTATATTAATTTAATTATTCAAATTTCAAAAAAATATCTTTGTAAAAATAAATTGAATTCTTTGAAGAATGGCAAGTTAATTAAATTTTTAATTAATAATAAGGCGCAAAGGGAATATTATTATACGCTTTTCCCGATGAATATTCAATTTATAAAAATCTTTATATAAGACGAAATATAAGGCTTATTTGAATTTTTGAAGGAGAATAATGAAATTAAAAGACTTGTAAATGAAAATTGAAATCCTCAGGGATTACAGCCTCATAGGGGTTGAAGCCGAAAAAGCTGTTGAAATGGGACTTTCTGATGCGGAATGGTACCAAACACCTGTTTCGAAAGAAAAAATGCGTGAACTACTCATCCGTAAAAATGGCCCTGCAACCTGGGATACGTTATTGTGGTTAGGTTTAATAGGAGGGTCTGGTTATTTGTTCTATATATTGTGGGGTTCATGGCTGGCTATTTTTCCCTATTTAGTGTATAGCACCCTTTATGCCTCCTCATCCGATTCGCGTTGGCATGAATCAAGTCATGGAACGGCTTTCAAAACAGACTGGATGAACAATCTCTTGTATGAGATTTCTTCATTTATGGTATTCCGCCAATCCACCGTATGGCGTTGGAGTCATGCCCGTCATCATAGTGATACCATTATACGGGGTCGTGACCCAGAGATTTCAATGCCTCGCCCCCCTCGTATAAAGAGAATAATACTGGGTATAATTGGTCTTGGCGGTGCTATTCCCGAATTTAGGCAAATGGCAGTGCATGCAACGGGTAAAATTGATAAGGTAGTGGCCACCTATGTCCCAGAACAAGAGTTCCCTAAAGTAATTTTTAAGGCTCGGGTATACGTTTTGATTTATTCGGCGGTAGTCTTTTTGGCAATTTATTATGGAACTATTTTACCTTTAATGTTTATTGGTCTTCCGACTGTTTTAGGAGGTTGGCTAATGCGCCTTTATGGATGGACGCAGCATTCTGGACTACAGGAAAATGTTTTAGATCATCGATTAAATTCACGTACCATATATATGAACCGTATACACCGTTTTCTGTATTGGAACATGAACTATCACGTTGAACACCACATGTTTCCTTTAGTGCCTTACCACGCCTTACCTAAATTACACGAGTTGATAAAGGATGACTGTCCATCCCCAAACAAAAGTCTTTTTGATGCATACAGAGAAATCATTCCTGCTATTTTTAAGCAAATGAGCGATATTACTTTTTATGTGGATCGTAAATTACCTAAGAAAAAGCCTGTTTCAATCACAGAAATGGAGGATTCATTTGTTGGAGAAGTTTCTGCAGTTATAGATGGTAAAATTGAAGTTTGTTGGACAAGACAATTGCCCAGGGGAAGGGTGGTACGCTTTGATTTAAACCAACGAACCTACGCTATCTATCATACTGAAAAAGGAAATTTTTATGCGACAGATGGGATTTGCACCCACGGCAATGCACATTTGGCTGATGGAATTATAATAAAAGAGACCATCGAATGTCAAAAACACAACGGACGTTTTAGTTTGGAGGATGGTTCTCCTAAAAGAATGCCTGTTTGTATAGCAGTGAAAAGTCATAAGGTTGAAGTTCAGTATGATAAGGTTTACTTATTTATTGAACATGAGGAAGAAAGAAATAAGGAAGAGAAAGCAAGAGTTTTTGAAGTTGTGAGCAACAACAATCTTGGAAGTTTTATTAAGGAGCTCAATCTAAAAGCCGAGGATGGTAAACCGTTTTCCTTTATGCCTGGTCAATACATTCAGTTGGATATACCTCCGCACAAAATAAAGTTCAGCAGCTTAATAATTGATGAGCCCTATGCTACAATCTGGAATAAAAATAAATTGTTTGACTTTTGGGCCGAAAATACCATTTATACTAAAAGAAACTACTCTTTGACGAACAATCTATCCGAAACAAAAATATTAAAGTTTAATATTCGGATAGCACTGCCCCCGAAGTCGAATAATGTTAGTGCAGGAAGGGGGTCATCTTATGCTTTTTCGCTAAAACAAGGAGATAAGATTAAAATAACAGGAGCCTTTGGGGGTTTTCTTCCTAAAAAGACCAGTAGGGAAATGGTTTATTTGGGTGGTGGAGCAGGTATGGCACCCATACGTTCCCACTTGTCTCAATTACTAGAAATTGAAAAAACAGGCCGCAAGATAAGTTTTTGGTACGGGGCTAGATCTCTTAAAGAATTGTTCTATAAAGACTTTTTTCAAGGGCTACAAAGAGAAAATACTAATTTTTCTTTCCACTTTTCACTTTCTGAACCTGATAGGGAGGATCAATGGGATGGAGGAAAAGGATTCATTCACGAATACCTTTTGCAGGAATATTTGACTTATCATGAGCAACCAAAAGCTATAGAATATTATCTATGCGGACCGCCTCCTATGATTCAAGCTGGATTAAAAATGCTAAAGGATTTAGGGGTATCCAAAAAAATGATTGCCTATGATGAATTCTAACCTGAATTCAACAAAATACTTTATTCTAAAAAAGCAATGGTGTTTTTGGAAAAAAAATTAACCCCATTCTGAAACCTTTCAATTTCCAGTTGAAATAGCTGGTCTTTAGGCCAATTGTCTAAAACGATTCCAAGCTATGGCCCAGCTCATTGTGGTTGAAACCTATCTACACAACAAAAGCTATTTTCCTAATTCCGAAAAGGTTTTGTGGGCTAAGCTTAAATCCATCTTCAATGACGGAGACCCTAAAGTCTATTATTAGAATTGACAAGTCGGTCAAAAGAAAAGATCAGAACTGCACGTTTTATAGTATTGCTGATTATATATAAAAAGAAAACATTTGTATTTAAAGATTAATTGTCACTAAATATTTCTAGATATACAATACATTGCCCCGTTTCGAGCACTTAGAACGCTAACTTCTTTTACCTTTCTGTTTTGTTTTTAACAAGGTAGTACTATTTTCTAAGCGAAAAATGATAAAGTCCGTTTATTAGGGGCTTATACCATTATGACAAAATCTCAGATCGAGACAGGATAGATACATTTCTCTTGTAATTTTAAGTACACATCAAAATTATTATTCTATATCAACTATTCTATTCTATTCTATGAATATAGTTTTCGATAAATTGTATATTGCAATTAAAATCACAAGTCATGTCTGTAGTATTTGATTACATTAATTTGGTACAGCATCAAAAAGCAAAAACAGATGGTATCGTAAGTGGAATAAATGATGCCATTATAGATAAAGCCATAGGTAAAGGTGATTCCTTACCATCCGTTAACAGATTTATTCAAAAATTAGGCGTTGCTCGAATGACCGTAGTAAAGGCGTTGAACATTTTGAAGGAACGTGGGGTAATCGTATCCGAGGATAAGGTAGGTTATTTTGTTTGTGATGTGGACATTGAACGAGAACTCAAAGTGCTACTTTTTCTTTCCGGTTTCCAATCGTATCATGAGACCATTTATAACCAAATTATTGATGATATTGGTGAATCCAAGATTACAATTGATTTATTTTTCCATCATTATAATCCTAAAATTTTAAATTCTGTTCTTAAGGAAAACCAAGGCCTGTATGGGTTATATGTTGTTTCCGTATTTGATGATCCTCAGGTGAAGCATACCCTTTCCAGAATCCCTAAAAGAAAACTTCTGCAAATTTTACGCCCTCCAATTCTGCCCGAAATTTCGTCCATAAGTCAGGATTTTTACCAGGGATTTAAAAAAGAGTTAAACAAACTAGGCTCCAAATTTGAAAGATATGATGAGTTTGTCCTTGTTTTGCCATCAAATCAGAAACTCCCTACGGGCATTAAAAGGGCGTTTGTTGAGTTTTGTTTAGAAAACAATATAGCCCACAGTATCTCAGACAAAATCAATAAAGAGTTAATAAGCCCCCGAAAGGTGTTTGGCGTATTTGAAGACAGTGACTTGCTTTCCGTTATACAATACTGCGAGGAAAAGGGCTTTAAAATAGGTGATGAAATTGGTATGATTTCCTATAATGAGACCCCGATGAAAAGAATTATTAAGGATGGAATTACGGTTATTAGCGCCGATTTTTTAAGTATAGGAAAGGCTATTTCGCAGTTTATTCAAAAACCAGAACATACCATTAAAGTATTTCCGCCAAATTTAATTATTAGAAACTCAATTTAGACCATAATTAATAATGTCGTTAAATAAAATTAGTACGGTTAAAAGAACAAACTTTAGATGGGTAGTTGTGGTCTTACTATTTTTTGCTACTACTATTAATTACTTTGATCGTTTTTTACTAGGGATATTGGCACCCTATTTGGAAACGGAAATTGGATGGAGCGAACTGGAATACAGTTATATTGTGGCCTCTTTTCAATTGTCTTATGCCATCGGTACATTAGTGGCGGGATATTTAATTGATCGAATAGGAACCCGATGGGGTTTTTCGATTGCAATAGTTCTCTGGAGTCTGGCTAGTATGGCCCATGCTGCTGCCAGAACTTGGGTCGGCTTCGTATTCGCTCGTATAGGGTTGGGTCTGTTTGAGGCAGGTAATTTTCCAGCAGCAATCAAAACCATAGCGGAATGGTTTCCTAAAAAAGAAAGAGCCTTGGCTACGGGGCTATTCAATGGTGGTTCAAATGTCGGAGCAATAATGGCACCTCTATTGATTCCTTTGATCATAGCATCCTTAGGTTCTTGGGAATGGGTGTTTATTTTTTCAGGTTTACTTGGATTTATTTGGGTAATTTTCTGGTTGATTCTTTATAGAGAACCTAAGCAAAGTCGATTTACCAATGAGGTGGAAATCGCCTATATAGAAGAGGGAGTTGCCGAAACTGATAAGGTTAAGGTTAACTGGTTAAAATTATTGAAACATCGACAGACATGGGCCATTGCTTTTGGGAAGCTATTTGCGGACCCTACTTGGTATTTTTACCTTTTTTGGGGAGCAAAATTTCTCAACTCCAAATTTGGTATAGATTTAAAAGAACTTGCCATGCCTTTAGTAACAATCTATGTGGTGGCGGATTTAGGGGGTATCCTTGGGGGATGGGTATCATCCACCCTTATAAAAAGGGGGAGGTCGGTCAATTTTTCCCGAAAAGTTACGATGTTGGGTTCGGCTATTTTGGTTTTGCCAGTCATGACAGTCCCATATTACTCTTCCATTTATATTTGTGTAGGCCTAATCTCCATAGCAGCAGCAGCACATAGTTCTTGGTCCGCCAACATATTTACCATGGTGTCCGATCTTTTTCCAAAAAATGTAGTAGCTACGGTAACCGGTTTCGCTACAACGGTAAGCACCATTGGAGGTATGATATTCGCCTTGCTTATTGGCTATGCGTTGAACGAATCAGGGAATGAGGGGTACAATTTGGCATTTGCTCTTGCTTCTTTCGGTTATCTTATTGGAATAGGGCTTATTCATTACCTTGTTCCAAACATGAAAACATTGAAAGAAATATAGTTTTTTATATTATGAAAAAGTATAGCAAACTGCAAATAAATAAGAATTGTATATCCAGTGTATTAAAATTCATATATGTTAAACCTTAGGTGATGAGAGATAAAAATAAAAGGAGAAATTTTATGCGATTATCGGTACTGGGAGGAACCGCAATAACCTTGGGTCTGGCATCATACAAAGCAAAGGGTTATATGCCTGAAAAAATTGGGTCAAATAATAAAATCAATGTTGGTCTGGTCGGCTGTGGTCAGCGGGGGGTCGACCAAGTTTTGAGAGGAATAAAGCATCTTGATCATTATAAGGTCGTAGCCATTTGTGATGTGATACCAGCACAAATGGATCGGGTACTTGAACACGTATCGAACCCCGTAAAGCGTTTTTTGGACTATAGGGAACTTGTAGCACAAGAAGATGTTGATATGGTAATTGTGGCTACTACGTTGAAGTGGCACTTTTCTGTATGTAAAGCGGCATTATTGGCCAACAAACATGTAGTTTGCGAAAAGTTGATGACGTTTGATATTCAAGAAGCTGTTGAGCTTGAGCGTTTGGTCGATAAAACGGACAAACTCTTTAAAGTATCATTTGAAGCAAGGAACAATCCCGCTTATATACATGCAAAGGAACTAGTTACTTCTGGAGCCATCGGAGAAATTATTTTCACAGATTGTACATGGAATAGCCGAGGAAATTGGAGACGTAAAATAGAAAGACCTGGCGACATCGTGGAATTTCCAACTGGAGAAAAAATATCTCGAGAACGTCTTTTGAATTGGAGAATGGACACCGAATTTTCAGGTGATCTTTTAGGGGAAGTAGTTTGCCACCCCTTTGATTCAGCACAGTGGATATTAAACTCGGGCCATGCCAAAAGTGCTATGGGCATGGGCAAAACCAGTTATTGGAAAGATGGTAGAAATAGTTTTGACAATATCCATTCAGTTTTTAATTATGACAATAACTTGGTTATTAGCTGCAATTCAATTCTCTCTAATGTAAATGAAGGTTATAGGCTCTCCATCTATGGAAGGGACGCTACCATTCGGTTATCGTTGGAAGGAGGCGTTTTAATTCCGGAAGAAAGTTATGGAAAAAATTCGGAAATAATTGTTGATGCCGTCAGCGGTGCGACCTATACATCAAAAAAAAGTGAAGAAAAAAAATGGGTCTTGGGTCTCGAAAGTTCTGCTAGAGATTACTATGGCCAATGGGAAGAGGGCTATATTCTTGACACACTTATGGGGTATAAAGCGTTAGCCGAGTCTATCCAGCAAAACAAACCTTCGCCAATTCCGGTGAAGGACGGGAAGCACTCGTCCATTGCCGTGCATCTGGCCAACCGGTCAATGCGCGAAGGTGGAGAGTTCAAATGGAAAGAGGAGTATGGCACTTAGTTTTAGCGCCATATAAAGTTGAGGGTTTGACATTATCCGCACTAATAGCAAAAAAGTCAATAAAGATTCTTCGGATAAAAAGTCAAGAACGGTACAATTGACTATCATGGAAATCAAACAATTTACTTAGGAGCTTATTAGTTTTAAAGTGATTAAAATAATAAGGGGTAACAATAATTAATATTATGGAGCAAAGATTCAAAAGCCTGTACCTTTTCGAGTTCCGGAAGTGGTTCTCCACAAAAGAGAACTGCATTTCCTATCTGGCGGAACTGAACTGGGTTAACGGCTTCCGCTGCAACAAATGTGGACATGGAAACTCCTGCAAGGGCGTGCCGCCCGCCTCTTGGCATTGCACAAGTTGCAACTATAGGGAGTACCCGACCTCCAACACACTTTTCCATTTGGTAAGGTTCGACATTGTCAAGTATTTCTATATCGTCTATTTCGCGGCCACGAAAAAGAGGGGAATCACCTCCACGGAGCTCAGCCGCAAACTCGATCTTAGGCAAAAAAAGTGTTGGGCATTCAAGGGCAAGGTCATGAAGGTTATGAAGAGTTTGGGCGATCGTTACATAGACTTCACCATCGAAGTGGACTTAACGGTCCTTGGCGGACAGGAGGAACGGGAGCAAAAAGCTCTTAGTAGTTGGTATATAGAAAAAGAAGAAGGGCGTGTCGAGGCTCTATGCAAGAGCGAAATCCAATGCCAATACGAATCGCTAGGCAATTTCATGAAACACCATATCGCCGCGGAAGCCATTTTGACTACCAACCAATGGACAGGTTACCGGCTATTGGCGAAGGTTTTCGAGAACCTGATACCGGTTCCGTCGGGAAAAACGGGAATCTATTTCACGGAACTCTACAGAACCATAATTAACCTTAAGGGATGGCTAAGGGAAATTCACCATTACGTCTGGGACCTTCAGGACTATCTGGAAGAGCATTGTTATAAGTTTAACCTTAGCATCATGAAGGAAGGCATATTCGACAGCCTTATGTTGCGCTTGGTAAACACAGCACCATGCTTTATAAAAACATCCGTAACTAAACGCCTAAGAGCATCTAATAATAATAATTTAATTTAAAATGAAATGAAAACAAAAAATTCACGTAGAAGTTTTTTAAAAAAGGCCTCTGCTTTTTCAGCTAGTACCATAATCCTTCCAACCATAGTTCCATCTACGGTATTTGGAAAAACAGCACCAAGTAACCAAATCAATATTGGGATGATTGGTACCGGTCGTCAGGCGGTTGATTATAACCTCAATAAAGGTTTTCTTAAATTGAATAATTGTCGTGTAATTGCCACCAATGATGTTGATTTGTGGCGAATGAACAATGCCACAAAAATTATTAATGATAGCTATGCAAAAAACGGTAAAAGATATAAAGGTGTCAAGGAATACGATGACTACCGGGATTTAATTGCCAATAATGACGTGGACGCAGTAATGATCTCAACTACCGATCACTGGCATGCGCCGCAGACCATTCATGCAGCATTGGCAGGTAAACATGTTTGCATGGAAAAGGCTTTCACAGTTGCACCTGCATGGGGAACAGCTGTTGTTGAGGCCGTTAAAAAGACAGGTGTAGCCAATCGCCTAGATAGTGAATTCCGTTCGATAAGGGAGATAAACCGTGCAGTGGAATTAGTTCATAACGGAGTAATTGGTGATTTGGTTGAAGTGGAAGTTGGAGTGCCGGGCGAACCAAGTGGAAGCTTACTGGGGCCACAGGAAACTATGCCGGTTCCGAAAGAATTGAATTATGATATGTGGTTGGGACCTGCCTTTCAGGCTCCATATACCATGCAGCGAGTTCACGAACCGGGAACAATTAATTCCCGCCCAGGTTGGTTACGTATTTCAGACTATGCCAACGGAATGATTACCAATTGGGGAGCTCACCTTATCGATATCGCGTTATGGGGAATGAGAAAGGAATACGAAAATCCAAAAAAGATAAGTGGCACAGGAACATTTGATAAAGGTATCTGGAATACAATCAATGCATTTGAAATTAATTATGAATATGCCGATGGATTAAAACTAAAATATTCAATTGATGTTCCTTTTGTAAAATTTATCGGAAAAGATGGTTGGATCCGTATTGAATATCCTAATAAACTTTCGGCAAGCAACGATAAAATTTTGAATTTTCAAACCGGAAAGAATGATGTTTCATATGCTGATACGCTTTCAGATAAAGCAGATTTCTTAAGAAGTATTGAAACAGGTAAACCCAGTCTTCAACCACTTGAAGTGGGTAACAATGTGTATATGCTAACAATGATGGGACTTATTTCTGTTACCCTTGGTTCAGAACTTACTTGGGATCAGAAAGCCGGGCAATTTGTTAATGACAATGCGGCAAATGCAATGATGACAAGACCTTTCCGTGAAAAATGGCTCGATAAAAGTACGGTCGACTGGATGAATAAATTTCAAGAATTCAAACTTCAATAATCCGTTAAACTTAGAACCTATGAAAAAAGTGACATATATCTTATCGATATGTTTAATATCGGCATGCTCAGGAGGCCAAAAAGGTAAGCTAGACAATACTTTTTACGCTTTTAACAATGCTGTCCGCATATCCAACGCACCGGAAAGTTTGGACGATCAGGCAGCCTTTCTAAAAAAAATCGGTTATGATGGATTATCCGGACATACCGCTGAAGACTATTATAAGCGGCGTGCTTCTTTAGACAAGATAGGTTTAAAAATGCCAGAAATTTATTGGGGAATGACCTTGACTAAAGAACAGGGAATTACCTATAAAGAGGGTATTAAGGAAATAATCAAGGATTCTAAAAACCATGATTTGGTTGTTGCGCTTTTTCTAAATGCAGAAGATTATATCACGGACAAGGATACGGGTGACCCATTGATGGCACAAGGAATAAGGGAATTAGCTGATTATGCGGCCCCTTACAATGTGAGAGTTGCCATTTATCCTCACGCTACCAATTATACCGAAACCGCTGAACACACTCTAAAATTGGCCAAATTGGTTGACAGGGATAATGTTGGGACAATTTTCAACACTTGTCATTTACTAAAGGTCGAAGGTGAAGAAGGATGGGAACAAAAGGTCTTGAATATGCTGCCATACCTGTATATGGTTTCGATAAATGGAGCTGACTCCGGTAACACCAAAGAGATGGAATGGGATAGACTCATACAACCTTTAGGGAAGGGAACATTTGATACTTATAATTTAGTTAAGTTGTTGAAGGATAATGGTTACGAAGGTTTATTCGGACTTCAATGTTATGGTATAAAAGAAGATTTTGAAGTGTCACTAACGCAGTCTATAACTACTTGGAAAGAGTATCAAAGGAGATATGCCGAAAAAGAATAGTTTAAGCAATGGCTATAAATAATAAAATATATGTAGTGAATAAAACATTCAATTTTTTATTGATTGTTAGGAGTTCTTAGCTATTATGTGCCGAGGAGGGATTAAAATGGCCGTAATGTGGAAAATAACATTTATTCGCGTTTTTTTGGATGGTATATATTACAATCTGGATAAAGCGGATTTGATTTTATATGATGATATCAGGGGCAAAAAAAAAGATACCTTCTTAATTAGAGTCTGGTCATTCTGCTCGTTTTTATTTTATATTGAAAGAAATCGAAAAGTGAAGAACGAAATTTTGGTTTGCGTCTTGAAGGAAAAACCTAAACGTAAAAACCGGCAATTTCAACTCATAAACATTTAACGTATCTTTGTATGAAGTTCAACATGAAACCAATAATTAATTATCGGTTTGGGTTAATTTATCCATCAGATAGTATCGCTGTTGATTTTAAAAAGAATATAAGTAATTTAAAGAAATTTAATACTTTCATGTATCATCTTTGGTCAACCCGATGTGAGGTTTTAATTCGAATACAACCACATAATCATCCGCGTCATTTTGTAATTTGGAGTCCTTGGACAAAAGCCATACTAATTATGGGAAAATGGAGAAGGCCAGATTACATTTTATGAAAATCTCGATGTTCTATTGTGGAATATTGGTAATTGACTATTTATTGACTTTTAACACCTCCTTGGAGACTTGAATTTTATTTTATAAGTATTGCTACGGAGGCGGAATTAGTTTTCTTACGACGGAGAAATGGAATAACTCGAAAAGCACCGTGCTTTCTTCGGAAAATAAAACCAGAGAGGGTGGTGACGACGAAAATGCTAAGTTGTTTATTGTTGAGGGTGTGTCCGATTTGAGCGAAGGCCGATTAGGAATATTATTTATGAGCCATTCTTCAAACCGAATTAACTTGTAAACAATGAGAATTTGGCTGGCGGAATGGTACAATTTGTATTTTCAGTTTTTTACCTAGTAAAAACGAAGAATGGAAGATTGATAAAAATAAGAGTCAAACGCTAAAACACACATTAATACTATTTATTGGAGAGATGGGGCTCCACCTTGAAGAAAAGTAATGGAAATCTTTTATGAAAATACCTATTTTGGAAATTATGGAAAATTGATTTTTATACTTGAAACAGCAAAACTATTATAGCATTTAAAATAAGAAATTATGAAAAATTACTTCAACAGACTTTCGGTTATATTGCCTTTCTTTATTCTTGGCTGCAACCAAGTTCAAAAGTCCCAGGATAAAAAGGAAGTTAAAACGCAAAAATTCAATGGAGTAAAAGGGGAGGTAAAATTGATAACTCTTGATCCTGGTCACTTCCATGCCTCGTTGATTTTAAAATCCATGTACAAACAAATGAACCCAAAAGTATATGTATACGCTCCCGATGGACAAGATGTTAACGATCATTTGCAAAGGGTTGAAAGTTTTAATACACGTACTAAAAATCCAACTTCGTGGGATTTAAAGGTATACAGAGGTAATGATTTTTTCAGAAAGATGATATTTGAGAAACCCGGAAATTTAATGAATGTTTCAGGAAATAATTCTAAAAAAACCGAATACATTTCACAAGCGGTAGGAGCTGGTATCAACGTTTTGGCAGATAAACCGATGGCTATTGATGCTGAGGATTTCCAACTACTTGAAAAATCGTTTAAAGTGGCCGAAGAAAATGGTGTGCTGCTTTATGATATAATGACGGAGCGTTACGAGATTACCACAATCCTTCAAAAGGAATTTTCAAAAATACCTAGTGTATTTGGAGAATTAGTGATTGGAACTCCTGAAGAACCTGCGATAACTAAGGAAAGCATACATCATTTTTTTAAATTGGTCGCAGGAATTCCGTTAAAACGCCCGGCGTGGTTTTTTGACACCAGGCAACAAGGAGAGGGGATAGTGGACGTAAACACCCACCTTGTGGACTTGATTCAGTGGGGTGCCTTTCCAGAGCAAATTCTTTCAAAGGAAGACGTTGAAATTGTGTCCGCAAGACGTTGGACCACCGATTTGACTCCTGAAATGTTCAAAACTATTACTCACATGGACAAATATCCAGATTATTTGAAAAAGGATGTTGATGGTAATATTCTTAAGGTCTACAGCAATGGCGAGATCATCTACCAATTGAAAGGCATCTATGCTAAGGCATCTGTTATTTGGAATTTCGAAGCTCCTGATGGAGCCAAAGACACCCATTATTCCATTATGCGAGGCACAAAATGTAATCTTATTATTGAACAGGGTAAAAATGAAGAGTACAAACCTAGGCTATACATAGATTCTAAAATTGAGGGATTTTCAGTACAAGTTTTGGAGAGGGCTATTACCGACTTGTCGGAGAAATACTCAGGACTTTCATTAGTGCAAATTAACGATAAGCGCTGGGCCATTGATGTCCCCGACAAATACAAATTGGACCATGAAGCTCATTTTGCCCAGGTTACCGAAAAGTATTTACGATTTCTTAAAGAGGGCAAATTACCAGATTGGGAGGTCCCCAATATGATTACGAAGTATTACACCACTACTCAGGCATTAAAACTAGCAAGAGAGCAGTAGGAGTGTTTGCTTTTTTTCTACAGCTAAAATAGGACAATTATATCAAATGTTCATTTGTGGCTTTACTGCTTTCCAAAAGGTGTAAAAATCTTTGGGGTATGCCCAAGGGGCATCTAGGGGAATTAAACCTAATCAAAGATAAAATTCTCAGTTGATCACTAGTTTTTCAAGGGGACAACAACTCTATAGCGTTCCCTATCTAAGCATATACTAATCTGCCATGATATAATTTTGGTTTATTCATCATTCTAGAAATTAAGGTTATGGAAGATGGTTTTCTTGTTTCTGAACCTGTTCAGCCGGTAACAGAATTCATCGAAATACCCATTAATATGAAAAGAACTCACATAAGAATAGGTGGTTCATTAACTATTTTTTAGTTTTAATTCAGAATTGGTATAATTTTGCACATTTAAAGAGCTATCAAGAAAAAATACTTTTTTTGACATTATCGCTGCAGGAACGTTTAGATTTATTACATAAACTTCTAGATTTGGTAGAAGAAGAGGAATCTTGCCACTGTTCTAGTGGTTTGTATAGAAGTGTTGGACAACAACTAAGGACCCTTGCCCACATTGTACCCATAAAAAATATATAAAGTTAGGCAAAATGAGTGACTGCCAACGGTACAAGTGGAAGTTATGCGCAGGCGAGGCTTTCCTGAATACTCGAGCACTTGGATGCCTACTCAATTTTCCCAGATATTGTTTACTTAACATGTTAAAACAACAAGCATCAAAAAATACATTTATTTTACACTAAAATAGTAAAGTTATATGACTAACGAATTTAACCCCGATTACCCGTCTATGGACGAC
>JBDNGV010000470.1:0-15578 GCA_041689125.1 Daejeonella sp. | reverse complement strand
TGCCCAGCCAATGCAAAAATTAATGATAATTGATGCTTATATTTCGATATTTATAAGAATTACTCTGTTGTATTATATAAATTTGCTCATAAATAGCTTTTGTCTTGCATACTCAAAAAAAGATTATTCTCTTATCGCTAATCATTAGTATTTTACTGATGCTTGCAAAGTTTACAGCTTATTTTATTACCTCATCAAATTCAATTCTGACCGATGCAGCAGAAAGTATAGTTAATGTTCTGGCGGGCTTTTTTGCCTTTTATAGCATTTACGTTGCAGCTCAGCCCAGAGATTCTAATCATCCTTATGGACATGGTAAAGTTGAGTTTTTTTCAGTATTCATTGAGGGAAGTCTTATTGTGCTTGCCGGAATCCTGATCAGTCTTAAATCAGCTTACAATCTTTTTTATCCTCATGAGATCAGCGATCTCATGGATGGAACCATCATTATTGCGGCTGCAGGACTAATCAATTTATGCTTAGGTTATTATCTGATTGTACAAAGTAAAAAGCTCAATTCATTGACATTATACGCCGATGGAAAACATTTACAGACTGATGCCTATACAAGTGTTGGGATCGTAGCAGGATTAATTCTGATTTATGTTACCGGACTGACTTATCTCGATAGTATTCTTTCAATCTTGGTCGGATTATATATTATCTACAGTGGTTATAAACTCGTTCGCAGATCTGTATCAGGCTTGATGGATGAGTCGGATTTCGATGCTGCAGATGAGATCATAGCCATCCTTAATGAACATCGTAAGGAATCTTGGATTGATATGCACAATCTTCGCACTCAACGCTACGGGCCTGATCTGCACATCGACTGCCACATCACATTACCTTATTATTTTAATCTGAGTAAAGTGCATGAGGAGGTTTCCCAAGTGGATAAGTTGGTTAATCATAAAGCCAATTCCAATATGGAGTTCTTTATTCATGCTGATCCCTGTATGCCAGAATGTTGCCATTATTGTAGAATGCCTTCCTGTGAAGTAAGAACTGAGGCAAAGCGGGTGGACATACTTTGGACAACTGATAATGTAACCAAAAATCAAAAACATTTTACGCAGGATGTATAAATTTAATGTTCGGGTTTATGGTTTGCTGATTAATGATCAGAATCAGATTTTATTAAGTGATGAAGAAGAATATGGTTTTAGGTTCTGTAAATTTCCTGGTGGCGGACTTGAGTATGGAGAAGGCCTTATCGAGGCCTTAAAGAGGGAGTTTAATGAAGAATGTAATGCTGAGGTAGAGGTAATTAAACACTTTTACACTACCGATTTTTTCATTCAGTCAGCATTTAATGACAGTCAGGTTATTAGCGTCTATTATTTAGTTAGTCCAATTTTAGAATTAAAACTAGATTTTCGGCATGATCCTTTTGATTTCGGTAAGGAAGGAGAACTTCTACAGGCTTTCCGCTGGAAAGATCTTAATGAAATTGGAATAAATGACGTTACTTTTCCAACTGACCAGCGAGTTGTAGAATTATTGAAAGAAAAATGGCAAAAAAAACATTAGTTGAACGCGATAGGGACCTGATTTGGCATCCCTATACTCAAATGCAGAATGCAATAGCTCATATTCCCATTGTTAGGGGAGAGGGAGTTTATCTTATTGCAGAGGATGGCAAAAAATACATTGATGCTATTTCTTCTTGGTGGGTTAATATTCATGGACATTCACATCCCCACATTGCTAAAAAAGTAGCTGAGCAACTAAGCACCCTAGAGCATGTGATTTTTGCAGGATTTACACATCCCGGAGCAATTGAACTTGCAGAACGCCTGCTGGACATTCTTCCATCGGGACAGTCAAAAGTTTTTTATTCCGATAATGGTTCAACTGCTGTGGAAGTTGCTTTGAAAATGTGTTTTCAATACCGTAGCAATCTAGGGGATCCAAGAACTAAAGTGCTGGCATTCAATAACTCGTATCATGGTGATACTTTCGGTGCAATGTCAGTGAGTTCAAGGAGTGCATTTACCCGGCCATTTGAAAAATTGTTGTTTGATGTTGAATTTATAGATGTTCCAGATGCAGGAAATATTGAACAGCTAAAAGAATATATTTCAGAGTTTGCATCAGATTTGGCAGCATTTATTTTTGAACCGCTGGTTCAGGGTGCCGGAGGAATGCAGATGTATGAAGCTAAATTTCTGGATGAACTGATAAGCCATTGTAAAAAAATTGGTATTTTAACAATTGCTGATGAAGTGATGACTGGTTTTGGTCGGACCGGAAAGCTTTTTGCTTCCGACCATCTTTCAGAACAGGCTGATCTGATGTGTTTTTCAAAAGGATTGACAGGAGGGACTATGGCTTTGGGTATAACTACTTGCACTTCAGAAATATACAATGCGTTTCTTTCTGATGATAAACTAAAGACTTTATTTCATGGACACTCATTTACCGCTAATCCTATCGCATGTTCAGCATCACTTGCCAGCCTAGATATACTGCTCGCAAAAGAAACGGGAAGTAGTATAGATATGATTACTCAAAGTCATCATGAATTCATGGTTAGGATCAAGGATCATCCAAGGCTTAAAAACATCCGGCAGACAGGAACTATTCTTGCCATGGAGTGGGCTACTTCAGATGAAACATCGTATTTTAATAATTTAAGGAATAATCTGTATAATTTCTTTCTGGATCAGGGTATTATTCTTCGCCCCCTTGGTAATATTTTATACATTTTACCTCCATATTGTATCAACAGGGAGCAACTCCAATATATTTATGCAAAAATTGAAGAGGCGTTAGACCGATTTTGAATTTGGAAAAGTATTACCAAATATGGTACTACACAAATCCATCCCAAAATGAATATTGGCACTTCATTAAATTGAAACAATGTTTGGAAAGAATTAATATTTAAGATATTGCCTATAAACTTCTTGCATATAAGCTTTCCCATAATTTGTTAGTACAGAATCTGTATTTGAGTTTAATTTGTACTTCCTAGAAATTATATTTTTACCAACATTGTCAAATGAGATTACCTGTTCCTTATTTGCAAAGGCAAATCCATTGTCCCAATTGAAAAAGGCGAATTCAGCTGTGCCTGGATTCAGCAAATCCTTACTCCAGACAAAACGCTTTGGATCAATTTTTAATTGCGTAAGTAAGGTTGTTGCAAGATCTGTTTGGCTGCCAATCTTATGAACCCTTGTTCCTTTGAATTCTGGTTTTATCACTTCCCCGAAATACAGAAGTGGGATGCGGTAACGTTCCGGATCATATTCCATTAGATTGCCGGGCATGCGGTGTCCATGATCTGCAATAAATATAAAAAGTGTGTTCTTATACCATTTTTTTTTCTTTGCCTCATTAATATAAGCCCCTAAACAAGAATCAGCATAAAATGAAGTGCTTCGGAATTTGGAATCCACATCATCGCCTTTAAAATGGGGTTCTGTAGGAAGTTCGAAAGGTTCGTGGTTGGTTAATGTAAGAATAGTCGTGAAGAACGGTTGTTTTGCCTGATCTAAATCAGCCAGGTTTTTAGAGAGAACCATCTCATCATAGGCCCCCCATTTTGAATTCATATCCTTAGATTTAAAGGAATGATTATCGATCATAGTTTGATATTTATGACTCAAAATATAAGATTTCATATTAAAGAATTCACTCTCTCCACCGTAATAAAAGGAGCTTGAATAGCCATTTTCGACAAGTTCTTGCGAAATTGCCGGTAATTTCTCTTGTTTGTCATTTTGTTTCATGATGCTTCTGATCGATTGACCAGGGAAAGCGCTTAATGTTGCAACCACCCCTTTATCTGTTCTTCCTGATGCTGCATAAATATTATCAAACAAAATACCTTCAGAAATTAGCATTTTGAAATTAGGACTTATAACTTTTTCCCCACCAAGATCTTCAACAAATCTAGCTGTAAAGCTTTCCATAAGGATGAGTACAATGTTTGGGCGATCAGTATCAATAACCTGAGTTGTTTGTTCAGCAGACTTTTTGAAAAGCTCAGCAATGATTTTTTTGGCATTTTCTTCACTATAATATTTATATGGATTCTCGTCCCCAAACTTATTATTTAGTATGTCCTGAATAAGATTCCATTCGGTATTAACCGCAGCATGATTCAGAACAGGTTCAGAAGAAAAATATGACATGCTCTGATTAATAGGTGAAAGTTGCCATCCCCCCCTTATTGCAAGAAATAAAGTACTTAATACAAAAAAGCTCATGATCAGTCTGATCATCAATGGCTTTTTACGATCTTCAATTTTATACAGAATAATTTTAGAACTAATAAAAGCTGAAAAAACCATGTAACCCAATAAGATACTTAAAAATAATACGACTGGCGAGGATGAGGTAGATGCAATTGCTTCTTTTGGAGAACTAAAGGCCATATCAAGTGCCCTGAAATTTATTTTGGATCCCCATTCCCTATAGAGATTAACATTACTGATCCCAATTATTGAAAATATAACAACAAAAAACAACACATAAGCTTTGGCAATTACTTTGGGGAACCTAACAGAAGGCAGAAAAAGAAGGGAAATATAAAAAATTGTTGGGATTACTGAAATATAGGCAGCCATAGAGACATCAAGCCTTAATGCATGATAGAACGTGCTTATTATTTCATTTATCCCCAGATATGAGATTCTATCCGAATAATATGTAAGAAATGCAAGCCTCTCGATGAAGAAGAAAATTAGCCAGAATAGAAAATACCGCCCAAAAACAAAAAAGCTTTTTAACATCAGTGCAAGTTATAAAAAACACTGATTGTTAAAAAGCTTTAAACTAATTGTTAATTTAACCTTAACGATAGATTTTATCTTCCGCCCTGCATTTGCATCAGCTGGTCTAAGGTGATTTCTTCATAGTCATTAGTCGCGCTGAATGAGCCGACAGGAACCGGACCAGTCGCAATTTCTTTCACCACAGCTTTTACACTCAGTCCATTCATGAAGGAGATAAATTCTACCGGAAAGCCATATTGTTTCCCATAAAACCGACTTAGTGAATTAGGTATGATTTCTACTTCTTTTGTAAACCATGCTTCAGAATTTTGATTGCTTTTCTTCTCATTAACTTCATGTTTTTGAACAGTGTAACCAGCAATTATTTTTGTTTCTGTACCTGGTTTTATAGTTAATTCAGGCATGTTGGCAGCAACCTTTTCCTGATCAGCAGGGCTGAATATAACTGAAAACTTTTTGCCCATCATTGGTACATTCAATAGAAGGCGTTCATATTCCTTATTAAAATTAAAGATGTTAGTACTGCTATACATGGCAGATTCAGTTTTTAAACTGGATGAATCTCCTTTAAAGTAAACCTTAATTTCTGTAGGGAAGTTGCTGGCCATAGCCTGCATCTGCTCAGGTAATTTCCATTCAACAGTATATGTAATGGTACCTTCAGCTATTTTATTGCCTTGTGCAAATACGCTAGTTCCAATTAGAAATAAAGCGAGATTTAAAATGATTCTTTTCATGTTCAATAATTGATATAACAAAGAGACGAATAATTCCGGTTTTTGTTACTACCGACCGTTTAATAATTCAATTTGCCCATACTTTTTCCTATTGTTAATTTGAGGGGAATGAAATACATCTGCCTTATCTGTGTTTTATTCCATAATTCTCTACATGCTCAAATTAACCCGGGTTCCAGGTCTATGGCTTTGGGATCAGCAGGCACGGCATTACAGGATGTATGGTCTTTACAGCAAAATTGTGCTGGTGCAGCAAGTATTGAACATGCAATATTTGGTTTAGGCTATCAACAGCATTTTTTAAATCCGGAATTAAGTACTCAAACAGCTGTTTTTGGATTACCTGTAAGGAATTATGTTCTGGGTCTTAGTTTTCAGCGTTATGGCATCACTGAATATCAGGAACAAACTACAGGTCTTTCCCTTTCCAGAAGCTTTTCAACGGAGCTATCGATTTCCCTAGCACTTAAATATCATCAGGTCAGCATTCCTTTCTATGGTTCTGGAAAAGCAGTTAGTGTGGAGGCAGGTATGCAATATAGCCTGAACGAAAGGGTTCGTCTGGGAAGCTATATAAGCAATCCAGGCAGGAGCAGTATAAATGGACTTTCAAGTTCTCATATCCCTTCCGGTATTGCTGTTGGAATCGCCATTATACTGAGTGATAAAGTATTACTTGTTAGCGATTTGAATAAAATGCTTGATTTCGGGATGAATGTTAGGCTGGGTATTGAATATCAAATTATCAACTGGTTTTATTTGCGTGGCGGAATTGGTTCAAATCCATTTAAACAATCAGCTGGCTTTGGAGTAAAATACGGTAGGTTTTCTCTGGATGCAGCAACATCATCTCACCCTAGACTTGGGTATTCTCCAAATTTATCCTTCAGTTATGAATTTTGATTTTAAACCGGTTTACCTAATGGTTTTGATTACCATACTTCTCAGTAGAACTACGTTTTCACAAGTTCAAAATGAATTTCTGATTGAACAGATAATGGAAGCAATTGCTCATAACCTCACCGAGGATCATGATTATTCTGAAATTACAGAGCGCTTGAATTATTATAAGAGAACACCAATCGATATTAATAGAGCAGGCCGAGAGCAATTCCAGGAGCTGTTCTTTATATCACCGGCACAAATTAGTGCTATACTCAATCACAGAGAAAAAAATGGGTTGTTTATAGATGTTCTTGAATTGCAAAGTATCCCTGGATTTGATCCACAGACACTTCGCTGGTTTTTGAATTTTATTGTGGTTTTGCCCCCCGGAGAGTTGAAATCTTTATCCCTTAAGAAACTTATGATGAAGGCTGAACATGATCTGATGCTCAGATTTGGACAGGTTTTGGAGAAACAATCCGGATTTTCTTCTAACGGTTTGGCCGAAGATCGAACTTATGCTGGCTCAGCAATGAGGATGTTTACAAGGTACCGCTATAACTATTCGAATATAGTATTTGCTTCAGTTAATCTGGAGAAAGATGCCGGAGAACCTTTTGCATTTAGCAGCGGAAGTAGGGGTTTTGATTTTTCTTCAGCAAATATTATGTATAAAGGAAATGGGATCATCAAAAAGCTGATAGCAGGTGATTTTGCGCTGCAGTTTGGGCAGGGATTGAGTCTGTGGGCCGGAGCTGGATTTGGCAAAGGAGCAAATCTGAGTTCAATAGCTAAGCAGGATATTGGCTTAAGACCTTATAGTTCAGTAAATGAAGCCTTATTTATGCGAGGACTTTCAGCAACATTTGGCTTAAAGAAAATATTATTTACACCATTTTATTCTGGAAGAAGAATTGATGCCAGCAGGACTGAATCCAATCTGGAGATCAGTTCTTTACAGGTAAGTGGTCTACACCGGACTAAAAGCGAGATTCTTAATAAGAATGCTGCTTATCAGCGTGTTTATGGCGCTAATGTTCAATATAACAACAGAGACTTCAATGCTGGATTAACAGCCTACCATACCCGCTTTAGTAAACCGTTTAAAGCTTCTAAGTCGCTCTATCAACTCTATAATTTTAAAGGAGCAGATCTAAGTAATATTGCCCTGAATTATAGCTACAATTTTAAAAATTCCTATTTTTTCGGTGAGGCAGCTCATAGTTTAAGTTCCGGTTTTGCCTTTTTAAACGGTTTAATCAGCAGCCTTGCTCCCCGTGTTTCTCTGGTGCTTTTATACAGGAATTACGCAAGAAATTATCATTCTTTTTTTAATCAGGCTTTAGCTGAATCTTCGAATGCAGTAAATGAAAAAGGTTTTTATTCAGGCTTATCCATTAAGTTTAACCGTGAGTGGGAACTCTTTACTTATTCAGATTTTTTCAAGTTCCCTTGGTTAAAATTCAGAGTTGATGGTCCTTCTTCTGGTTATGAGCTATTTGCCCAACTCAGTTATACGCCAAGTAAGTCATTTAAAATTTATGGCAGATTCCGGCAACAGATTAAGGAGGAGAACTCTGAAGATTCAGGATATGGATTGGATGTAGTAGATAAGCAAGATTTTCGGCTTGAATTAATTTATAAAATCAGCGATGCTTTTTCGCTCAGGAATCGTGCAGAAATTGTTTCTTATCAAAAGGGTTCTCTGAATCCTGAATTTGGTTTTTTGAGTTTTCAGGACCTTATATACGATCCTATGGGCTCAAAGCTTTCCGGGAATATTCGTTTTGCAATCTTTGAAACTTCAGGATTCAATTCAAGAATTTATTCTTTTGAAAATGATGTTTTGTATGCATATTCTGTTCCGGCCTATCAAGGAAAAGGAATCAGATTCTATATTAATGGCAGATATACAGTGTCACGCGGAGTAGATCTGTGGCTACGATATTCCTTAATCAGATATGACAATCAGGAAGTAATTGGAAGCGGAGGAGACGAAATCAATGGTAATAAGCGGTCCGATGTTAGATTGCAATTACGTTTACAGTTTTGATTATGTTCTACAAAGGAGAAGTACCATTTGTACGTTTTCTTGTTCCAATGGTTTTTGGGATAATCTGTGGACGCTATTTTTCAAATCCTTTAATATTCAATTGGGGATTTGAATTCTGTCTTTTCATTCTATGCATTTTCCTATTCTTACTATTAGGATATAAAAGTTATTCTCTATTCAAATCCACCTGGATTTTTGGCTTGATTATACATTCTTTCCTCCTTATTCTAGGTTTTAGCATAACTGTTTGTCATTCTGAACGCTTTAATCCTTTAAATTTCAACCTTTTAAAAGCAGATTTATTAATTCTTAGCGTAAAGAACGAACCTAAATTAAGCAATGGCCATTTTCGTTTTGAAGGGGAGGTATTTGGAGTATATACTTCTGGTGTTGTGAAACATAGCTCAGGAAAAATAGCAATTACACAAGAGGCAGATTCTACTGGAATATTTGTGCCTGATTACGGCGATATGTTGATTATTCCGGCTGTATACAATGAACTAGAACCACCATATAACCCTGGAGAGTTTGATTTTAAGCTGTTTATGGAAAATCAACAAATTTATTTCCAAGCCTATATTGGAAGAAATCAGTTTCGTGTATTGACAGGCAAGACAGGTAATCCTATAATATCATTTGCTTTATCATTAAGAAAAAAACTGATTAGGAAATACATAAATTTTTTGCCTGATCAGGACGCAGCCGCATTGGCATCAACTTTAATTTTAGGTTACCGTGCAGATCTAAACAGGGATATAATCGATGCCTATTCAAAAACCGGTACTATGCACGTTCTTTCAGTTTCGGGTATGCATGTGGGAATTGTATTTCTGGTATTATCTGTTTTGCTCAGGCCAATGGATAATAATAAAACACTGATTTTTATTAGGGTACTGCTTATAATAACTGCAATTTGGTTCTATTCAATGATAAGTGGTTTTTCATCATCAGTTTGCCGGGCTGCCCTGATGATCAGCTTTGTGGTCATTGGGAAAGCACTGAAAAGGAATCAGAATTCCTATAATCTGATCGCAATCTCAGCTTTTTTCCTGTTCTTATATAATCCATTTTATCTTTTCGATGTGGGATTTCAGCTGTCCTATCTTGCAGTTTTAGGGCTAGTTTACTTCCATCCAAAATTATATCATGTCCTTTATTTCAAGAATAAGTTTGCCGATTACTTCTGGAGTTATTGCGCCCTTTCTGTCGCTGCTCAATTAGCCACTTTCCCTCTGAGTTTATATTATTTCCACCAATTCCCGCTGTATTTTCTACTCAGCAATCTACTAATTGTTTTACCGGTGACGGCCATTATGTATTCAGGTATTTTGCTCCTAGTCATTCCATTTAAGGTTGTACTGATCCCCCTAGGTAAATTTTTAAGCGGATTGATCAATCTTACGAATGATATTTTATTCCGGATAGAGAATCTTCCCTTTGCAAGCCTGTCTGGAATATGGATAAATGGCTTCCAGCTTTTTATGGTTTTCGCATTAATTCTAACATTGGTATTTTGGTCAAAAACCAGATTAAAAATCGTTTTATTGGTAGCAATGACCTTAAGCCTCATTTTGCTTCTGAGTATTTCCATAGATCATATATTAAATTTCAGAAGGGAAGAATTGATATTTTACAGTCTTCGAAAAAATTCTGCTATTTCTTATTCTAAAGGAGGTAAATGTATTGTTCTAGCAGATTTTGATTCTTCAGAAAAGACTTATTCTTATTCCATTACACCGGTACTAGAAAGTCGTGGATATTCTGAAATCCGCTTGTTGAATATTGATAGTTTAATAAGTGCTGATTCATATTGGTCAGACTCTAATTTTATGCAATTTGGGAACTTCAGAGTGCTGCGATGGGACAGGAAAATTAGTTTACCGGAATCTGCCCTAAAGTTAAAGGTTGATATTCTTATTTTGAGTCGGAATCCCGTACAAAAATTGGCCGATATCAATGCCATTGTTGAGTTTAATAAAATTCTTATCGACCCGACTAATTCAGAATTCAGAATTAAGGCATGGCTCTCTGAAGCTGCTAAATTGAAAATTTCTACCTACGTTTTAAAGAAATCCCCTGCTTACATTATCAAGCTATAGTAATTTGGATTAATTTTGATTTATCAGGTCCGATAATTTAGATGGGGGAATCGATAATGGAATTGCTGGAATATAATAAATCAGAAAGAATAGCGAGTATTGCAATCAATCGTCCTGAGAAGCGTAATGCTTTAAATCCTGGACTTGTATCTGCATTGACAAATGCCTTCGTTACTGCTATTAATGATGAAGATGTGAAGGTAATCGTGCTGAAAGCCAATGGAGAGGTTTTTAGTGCCGGTGCCGATTTGGATTATCTGAAACATCTGCAAAACAATACTGACGATGATAATCTGAAAGATACAAATTTATTGAAAGAACTCTTTTTAACAATATACCGTTCTCCAAAATTGGTGATCGCACAGGTTGAAGGGCATGCTATAGCCGGGGGATGTGGTTTGGTTTCAGTATGCGATTTGATATTCTCTGTGCCCGAAGCCCAATTTGGTTATACGGAAGTGAAAATTGGTTTTATTCCTGCACTTGTCACCTGCTTTCTACTCAGAAGAATAGGAGAGGGTAGAGCAAAAGAATTACTGCTGAGCGGAGAACTCATTGATGCTCAAACTGCTGCTGATTATGGATTGATTAATTTCGTTTGTGCAAAGGAGGAAATAGCCGGGGCGGTTGATTCTTATGTGCATAAACTTATTAGATCAGTTTCAGCTAATTCTGTAGCTCTGGGAAAGGCGCTTATTGATTCTGTTCAAGATCATTCACTGGAAGATAGTTTGAATTTAGCCGTAAAAATGAACGTGGAAACCCGTTCATCCTCAGATTGCAAAAAGGGTATTTCTGCCTTTTTAAAAAAGGAAAAGCTGAATTGGTAAAACAATTCGAATTTTAAACCATCGATAATGCTATCCGGAGAAAGCGAAAAGAAGACATATGAGATTTTTTTGATTGGTGATACAGGCAATGTGGTTAGGCATGGGCCAGATCCCGTATTGGAAACCCTACGTTCTCATTTCGATAAGGACCAGCATTCTGCTGTTATTTTTCTAGGTGATATTATTTATCCTAAAGGGCTGCCCCCAGAAGGTGCCATTCTACGCAAGGATGCCGAAAATGCATTAATTGCACATAAAGAAGCATTGAAGGATTATCATGGAAAGGTTCTGTTTATTTCGGGTAATCACGATTGGAACAAAGGCCGCGAAGGTGGTTATGAATTTATTTTAAGACAGGAGAAATATCTCGAAAAGCTTTTTGGCAAAACGGTGATGTACCCTACCAATGGTTGCCCCGGTCCCACTGAGATTAATGTTAATCCGAATGTCACTCTTGTGCTAATAAATACTCAATGGTGGCTTCAACCTGGTTTCAGGCCTATCGGGCAGGTATGTGGCTGCAGAGTAGATTCAGAAGAAGAATTCTTTAATCATCTGATAACTATACTTGATAATAACAAGAATAAGAGAGTTATTATTGCCGGCCATGCACCTGTTTATAGTTATGCCATGCACGGTGGACGGTATAAATTGAGACATCACTTGTTCCCATTTACTCTTTACCATCGCAAGGCATATTTCCCTTTGCCTATACTTGGTTCATTATTGCCAATTTATAGAAAGTATTTTGGTGCCAAGGAAGATATTGCCCACCCTAGGTATAGGCATTTACGAAAACGTTTGATTGAAATATTTAAAGCTCATCCAGGAATCATTTATGCTTCCGGGCATGAACATAACCTGCAGCATATTTCTAAAGACCAAAATCATTATATCGTTAGTGGTGCCGGTTCAAAGCTGAAATATGTTTTACAGACCGGGAAGAACCTGAAATTTGGAATGAAGGCAAAAGGCTTTTTTAAACTAAGATTTGAAAATGATAGCTCGGTTTATATTTCAGCCTGGGTAATTGATGAGAAAGCTGAAATGGGGAAAATGGTCTATGAACATAAAATAGACTAGGGCACTACAACCAGAAGTGCCTTGTGCATACATTCTACAGATATTTCCTTTACTTTGCCTAGCACTTCACCGTCTACCTGAAGGGTCGTTCTTCTGCTGCTCAAAACCTTGGCTTTTTTACAACTAATAATCTCCACGTAATCGGAAGTATGCAGTTTATTCATAAACATTTTCCAGGTGATTGATAATAGCTTAATTCTTGGAAAAGGCTTGATAATCACAAGTTCAAATTTGCCATCATCTATTATTCCTTTAGGATTGATCACTGCTCCGGTACCATATCTTGAAGCATTCGCAAAGGTCATGGATACACCTTTCCTTCGAATTGTTTTATCTTCATAAAAAATGGTAAAAACATATTTTTTAAGTAGGAACATTTCTCTGAAAAGATACTTTGCATACGTTAATATGCCTCTTTTTATATCGCTTTCAAATCGTTTCACTACCCTAGCATTCAGCCCGACATCTGCTAAGTGAATACATATTTTTTCATTTATCCTAATTAGATCAATTTCTTGTGTTTTTCCTTTGATCATAATTTCTAAAGCGCTTTCGGTTTTGGCTGGGATACGTAGATCCGCTGCCATACCATTAGCAGAACCCTGTGGAATAATGGCAAGCGGAATTCTTGTATTTGCAAGTATTCCAGCCATAAGATTTATGGTTCCATCTCCGCCAGCTGCGGCAATAAGATCAGGTTTATATTGGTTTATGGTTTCTGAAATGCGCTCCTTATCATCACCGCTCATAACAAGTGACTGATATTCGAATCCGGCAGAATCAGATCGTTGAGAAATAAGATTTTTAAGATTTTTTTCCACTCCATGCCCTGATCTAGGATTTATCACGAACAATATTCTCAAAGGCTTTGCTGAAGATCTTTTAGGCTCAGGCATAATTAGAGTTGTTCCTTTACCTCAAGCAGAAACTGTTTTAGACGTTCTAGAGAGTCGATCACTTTTTGGTTCTCTTTGACCTCAGATTTATTGCTGCGCAGATATTCTTTAGCTCCCTGCAGAGTATAGCCTTTTTCTTTAACTAAATTGAAAATAATTTTCAGGTTTTCTACATCATCGGCACTGAACAGGCGATTTCCTTTTTTGTTCTTTTTTGGCTGCAGGATCTCAAATTCACGTTCATAAAACCGAATCTGGGATGCATTTACATCAAACATACGGGATACCTCACCCATACTATAATATAATTTTGTAATGTCGCGCTCTTTGTAAGGCATACCGATGATTTTGCTTTTGTAAAACTACAAAATTTGAGCTTAAGCAAACAAAATTTTAAAAGCTTTGGCTAGGGAGCAGATAAATTGTCTAAAGCAAAACTCCTCAGCGCTATTTTATTTTCTCTCCATAAAAAACACATATCTGTATTATATTTGCAGAATAGCTAATTAGGATGACCACCAAAGAGATAAGAAAAGGCTTTTTAGATTTTTTTGCTGTAAAAGGACACCACATTGTGCCATCAGCACCTATTGTTGTGAAGAATGACCCTACGTTGATGTTTACCAATGCCGGGATGAATCAGTTCAAAGATCTGTTTCTCGGTCAGGCTGCAATCAAATACCCTAGAGTGGCCGATACCCAACGTTGTTTACGTGTTTCAGGCAAACATAATGACCTTGAAGAAGTTGGAATAGATACCTATCATCATACGATGTTCGAGATGCTTGGTAACTGGAGTTTTGGTGATCCTGCCAATCCGGAAGGTGGTTATTTTAAGAAGGAGGCGCTTGCTTGGAGTTGGGAACTTTTAACTGAAGTATATAAAATTCCTAAAGACCGACTCTATGTGAGTGTTTTTGCGGGTGATGATAAAGAAGGGCTCCCAAAAGATCATGAAGCCTACGAGATATGGAAGCAGTACGTTGCTGAAGATCGGATACTTCTGGGCAATAAGAAAGATAACTTCTGGGAAATGGGTGAAACCGGTCCCTGCGGGCCTTGTTCGGAGATTCATGTGGATATGCGCCCGGATGCTGAACGACTCCAAATAGATGGCAGTAAATTGGTTAATCAAGATGATCCTCAGGTTATTGAAATATGGAATAATGTTTTCATGCAATTCAATCGCCTGAAGAATGGTTCACTTGAAAAACTTCCCGGTCAGCATGTGGATACAGGAATGGGTTTAGAGCGACTGGTAAGGGTTATTCAAAATAAAACCTCTAATTACGATACAGATGTTTTTCAGCCGATGATTCAGTTTATTTCAGCGAATTCACGTTTAAATTATATTGGGAATTCAGTTCCCGGTGAGGATGGATGGAGTGCATCGGTAGCCATGCGTGTGATGTCCGATCATATTCGTGCTATTAGTTTCTGTATTGCTGATGGCACATTACCATCCAATAATAAGGCAGGCTATGTAGTTAGAAGAATACTCAGAAGAGCGGTTAGATATGCCTATACTTTTTTGGATCTAAAAGAACCATTCTTAAATAAACTAGTTCCAATTCTTGCTGATCAATTTGATGGTATATTTCCGGAGCTTAAAAAACAACAGGATTTTGTTCAAAAGGTAGTTCTGGAAGAGGAATTATCCTTTTTGAGAACTTTAGCTACAGGAATTCAGCGTTTTGAGCGTTTTGAAACTAATTCTAAGGTCATTAACGGAGAATTTGCCTTTGAATTATATGATACCTTTGGATTTCCGATTGACTTGACAGAACTGATGGCCCGTGAAAAGGGCTGGACAGTTGATATGGAAGGCTTTGATGAAGAACTTCAGAAGCAAAAAGCTCGTTCACGCGCAGCAACATCAATAGACACCGGCGACTGGATTGTAGTTAATGAAGATGAGGAGGTTGAATTTACAGGTTACGATGAATTGGAAACTGAATGCAAGGTTCTGAGATATCGCAAGGTTAGCACTAAAGGAAAGGATCAGTATCAATTGGTATTGAACCGGACTCCCTTTTATGCTGAAGGGGGGGGGCAGGTTGGTGATACCGGAAAACTTGAAGACCGCTCACGTTTATTTGAATACCCGGTAACAGATACCAAAAAAGAAAACGGATTGATCGTTCATTTTCTTGATGAAATCCCGGATAATCTTTCCGGATTGTTTTATGCGGTTGTTGATCAACAGAAAAGGATTGCAACAGAAAGCAATCATTCAGTTACTCACCT
>JBDNGV010000469.1:0-3947 GCA_041689125.1 Daejeonella sp. | reverse complement strand
CTTAACAAAATCGAAAAATACGTTAAGGTTTAAATAATCAAAAGATCGTAAACTGACTAATAAAAAACTACCCATGCAAAATACCAGAAGAAAATTCATTCAAAATACCATGCTCTTGGGAGCGGGAATTAGTATGCCGCAAATACTGAGCGCATCTGATTTTGGCCATTTTACCAGAACTATCAAAGCATCTGATCAAATCAATTTTGGGCTTATTGGCTGCAAAGGAATGGGCTGGTCGAATATGAATGCACATTTGAAACTCCCCCAAGTGAATTGCATCGCTTTAGCAGATGTAGATCAAAGTGTGCTTGACCAACGTACCGAAGATGTATTTAAGCTTCGCGGTAAGCGGCCAAAACAATACAGGGATTACCGTAAATTGCTGGAAGATCCTGCCATTGATGTGGTCATTATCGGCACTCCAGATCATTGGCATTGTCTGAACATGGTCGATGCTGTTTCGGCAGGTAAACACGTATATGTTGAGAAACCGATAGCCAATACCATTGAAGAATGTCAGATCATGGTAAAAGCGCAACAACGGTATGGGAAAATTGTTCAGGTGGGTCAATGGCAGCGATCCGGGTCTCAATATGCCGAAGCGATTGACTATGTAAAATCAGGTAAACTGGGTCAGATCAGATTGGTAAAATGTTGGGCTTATCAGGGTTGGATGAAACCGGTTCCGAAATTACCTAATAGTCCGGCGCCAGCAGGAGTTGATTATACCATGTGGTTAGGACCGGCGCCGAAACGCGATTTTAATCAGAACCGATTCCACTTTAATTTTAGATGGTTTTGGGATTATGCCGGTGGCTTAATGACGGACTGGGGTGTGCATGAAATTGATATTGCCCTTTATGCTATGGGCGTAAAAGCGCCAAAATCGGTGATGGCTTCGGGCGGAAAATTTGCTTACCCGAATGATGCTTCAGAAACTCCAGACACCCTTCAAACAGTATATGAGTATGATGGTTTTAACATGCTTTGGGAACATGCTACCGGAATAGATGGAGGCAATTACGGCTCTACCGAAGGAATCGCTTTTATCGGGAATAATGCAACCCTCGTAGTCAACCGCGGCGGGTGGAAAGTGATCCCGGAAACGGAAAACAAGGATGGTCGGAAGGTTAACAAAGTAGAAGAAGTAGCACATCGCAAACCGGAAAGGAACGCACTTGAAGCACATGCCATTAATTTTGTGGATGCCATTGCCAATAATGATGTAAAACTCTTAAACTGCGGGATTCAAACCGGAAGCATTGCAGCAATCAATGCGCAAATGGGCAATATTGCCTTTAAAACGGGCAAAAAAGTTTATTGGAATACTGAAAAAAATGAATTTACAGATTCGGAGGCCAATCAATTAATGAAAGCCCAGTACCATAATGGCTGGCAGGTGCCGAAAGTATGATATCACAGAAATAAACATCTGATGATAAGACCTCTTTCCTGCTTTGCTTGAAATTGAATTTCAGACACAGCAGGATTTTTCTTATCTTCTTTTCAACATGTGGTATTTTTTAGTGAGTGTTTCATTTTCAATATCTATTGAACTTTAAAAGCAAATTTTTTTAATTATTACTAAAGCGAATTCTACCCGATAAATAATATGCACAACTAAAACCATCATGATTTTGCAAATGCCCATAAGGATATGATTATTAATTCATGATCGCTTCATCCCATTCTTGCGGGATTAAAAAACAAATAAATAAACTGATGAAAAAACTGATTCTACTATTTGCTCTACTTGTACCAGTATTTTACTCTTTTAACAATCACAATAAAAGCGCTGATAAGAAAACAAGCAACAACTCAAAAGACGCAATCGTGTCCACTGCGAGGCAATTAGACACCCTCAACATTGATATCGTAAAGACATCTCCAAGTCAGGCCAAAGTGCTCATGGAAAATCAACACGTGAGAATAGTAGAATATTTTATAAAACCTGGAGAAAAGGATGTTTGGCATACTCATCCACCAAGGTCATCATACGTTGTTTCAGGAGGAAAAGTCAAAGTTTATACTGAAAATGGCGAACCAAAAATTTCTGAGGTGGTCACAGGTGCTTCATCATGGGCTGGTCAAGGTGCCAAACATTATGTAGAGAATGTTGGCAGTACGGATATAAAAATCATATTAACTGAAATTAAGGGCTTAAAATAAAAGTCCCGCAGCTAATTGTCTGAACTATATATCTTATTAAATCCTGAATTTGAAATAATATTATTCAATTTCATTTTTACAAGCTACCTTGTCTATATTTGTTAAAAACCCATAAACATGAAAAAAATATTCGTTTTATTATTAATGACCGGGCTTTACAGTGGATTCACTGCATGTGCCCAAAGGCCTAGCCCAGCAGCTAAAGTTTCTGAAACTACAGCTTCCGGAGTAAAAATCAGCATTGAATACAGTCAGCCGGCAGTAAAAGGCCGCACCATTGGTAAAGAAATAGCTACCTATGGAAAAGTTTGGCGGACCGGTGCCAATGAGGCAACAGTTTTTGAAGTAAGCAAAGCGGTAAAGGTTGAAGGCAAATCGCTTCCAGCAGGAAAATACAGCTTGTACACCATTCCTGGCGAGAACCAATGGACCGTAATGATTAACAAATCATGGGACCAGTCTGGTACAGAATACGATCAGGCACAAGATGCAATGCGTTTTACAGTAAAACCAAGTAAATCTGGAAGTTTCACTGAGCGTATGACCTTTAAGATTGCTAAATCAGGTCTTGTTTCTTTGATCTGGGGAGATCATCAGGTTAACTTCAATGTAAAATAATTCGAAAGAATTCCTGGTCCTGTAAAGCCTGAATTATCCTCAAACTCAGGACCGGGTATTCTTTTACCTTACTAGAGTAACATATCCGGATCGTATATAGGGTTTTGAATTCCGAATACCCTCGAATACCCAATAATAAACTCCTGTGGGAACTTGAGTGCTCTCCTTTATCCCGGTCCAGTAATTTTCGATATCCAGAGTCGTAAATACTACATCACCCCAACGGTTAAATATTTTGAAACCTTTAACTTTTATTTCTTCATTCAGTAAAACTGTTAGTTCGTCATTAACCTTATCGCCATTAGGAGTAAAAAGATTCGGTATAGCCATTTCAGGAACGAATACCTCGACTGGTGCAGGGGTCACATTGACACATCCGCCATTACTAATAGATTTGATATAATAGGTTCCACTTTTAAAAATTCTGTCCGGATATCGTAAGGGGATTGTTGTTTCACTATCCATCCAATAGCTGTATTTAAGGATGGGTGCAGGTGTGTATGCTGTTGTCAGATCAATAGTTTCAGGGTAATTTGACTGTAAAACCCGGTTCAAAATAACCTTAGGCACCTGCACAACAGTCACAAGGGTAGGCTTAATCCTGATACAACCCGAAGAACTCATCCCTTTGACATAGTATACCCCACATACACCAATTCTGTTTGGATTAGGCAATGGTTCAGTTGCTTGGCTATTTCTCCAATAGGAATAAGTCAGGTCAGAACTGTTTCCCACCTTTAATGAAATTTCTGTAAGGTCAACGCTGATACATCTGGGGACTGGATCACGAATATTCATTTCCATTCCTTTTATTGCTGTATACAGGATTTGGGTACAGCCAAGTCCCGGATATGGAACAAGTTAAATGCCTATTTTTGTTCCGACAGGCGGCACAGGCGAAATCAACAGGCTACTACTTTGGCCCAGATCTTCCTTTGTTAATGCATTAAACCAGCGGTAAGCAAAAAAACCGGAGAGGGCTTTCAATGTGATTTGATTAGTCTCCGGACAGGTAAGTTTAAGCTGTTTGAAAAGCAGCTCGATTTGCCATCGCTGTTTATAGATCAATGCTATTTTCTCTGCGGATAGCTCCATATTGTTGCTAATGAACTCAAACAACCGCTCATTTTCACTATCCCAGTAAGCAATGCGCCGGG
>JBDNGV010000468.1:0-3006 GCA_041689125.1 Daejeonella sp. | reverse complement strand
TGTGTTTAATCCCAAAAAAAACGAGCTTCACCATCAAGGAAACTGCACTAGATGGGTTTTAAAATCAGATGATGGGTCTTTAATCGGAAGAATAGCGGCATTCGTGAATGCGAAAAAGGCTTATCAACCCGAACAGCCTACCGGTGGGATTGGCTTTTTTGAATGTATCAACGATGCTGAAGCGGCAAACCTGCTGTTCAGCACCGCCGAAAAATGGTTATCAGAAAAGGGTATGAAGGCAATGGATGGTCCCATCAACTTCGGCGAAAATGATAGCTTCTGGGGACTCCTGATTGAAGGTTTTACCACGCCTTCTTATGGCATGAACTACCATCACCCCTATTATAAAATTCTATTTGATGGGTATGGATTCCAAACCCTTTATGAGCAAATTACCAATCACATGGAGGTAAACAAACCATTTCCGGAGCGTTTTACCAAAATTGCCGAATGGGTTGCCAATAAACCGGGTTATTCCTATAAACACCTTGAGGTAAAGAAATTGGAAGCTTATGCCAATGATTTTGCTGAAATATACAATGACGCTTGGCAAAACTTTGAAAACTTTGTCCCGCTGCAGAGTAAAGGAATTTTGCAGACTTTCAATAAAATGAAAACGGTAATGGATGAGAAGCTGATCTGGTTCGCTTATGTAAATAATGAACCTGCGTCGGTTATTGTAATGATTCCTGATGCCAATCAAATGATTAAGAGCTTTAATGGAAAACTCGGACTCATAGAAAAAGTAAAATTTCTCTACTATCGCTGGAAAGGGGTAAAGCGGATGCGGGCAGTGGTGATGGGTACCAAAAAAGCCTTTCAGAAACACGGATTAGAATCGGCATTATTCTTTAAACTGAAAGAATATGTACTTCCTTTGAAGCAGTATGAAGAGTTGGAATTATCATGGGTAGGTGATTTCAACGATAAAATGCTTGCAATTCATGAAGCCGCCGGGGCTACATTTGGGAAGAGGCATGCTACTATGAGGAAATTATTTTGATCAGCCGACCCTGAAGGGCAATGTCATTAAGTTAAGCATTAGTATGCAGGTTTGTAGTTAGAGAAGGTTCTGTGTTTGCTTTTTCCGGGCTTATTTTTCCTGATTCTGGGAAAGGATCTGTTTTTTCGTACTGGCAAGGTGTCATGTATAAAATGCCCGTGCAGGATCAGCAGTATCTGCTGGGGGGCATGCTGGATAAAGAGTGGAACAAGATTGACCTTTAGCTTTCCAAACGATTTATTCCGGTTTACCTTCATGGGGTGCTTCTTATTTTGAGAAAGTTAATTTACAGTGGATTGCGCATCCTTTATGAGCACAAAATGAAGGTTGGCTATAAAAACGGTGGCATAAAAGTCCTGTTCGACTGATTCAACTGTTAGCCCGCTGAAAGATTCCAATTGCATGATGTTCTTCTGTAAAGATATATTGGTTTCCACTCCCCACGCATAAAATAGAGCGTCTTAAACTGGTCATCGGTATAGCCATCCGCTTGGGATAGGTTGGACACTAGGACTTCAACCGTTTTTTCCAGTTCTACCCGGACAAGCCTGACTTCCACGAGAGTTTCCCGGTGATTATATAACCACTTTCTTTTAGGCCGGTGATAGCGGCAGCAGAAGGAGTAAGTTGTACAATGTCAGATCGCTTTCCACTGGCTATGAATTTCTTAATCATGTTTTGATTCTCATTCCCCCTAATAATAAAAGGAATAATCAGTTCAGCCCAAAGATGCAGGGCGAACATCTTATTACTACAGAAATAACGGTCATAAATCACCAGTATATCCGCAGAAAGCTGGTTAATACCTTCATAGGCCATCTGTATCTCTCCATAGCGATAGGGTTCGATCCGGGGGTAAAGCACCAGTTCGTTAAGCACGTCATAATAGTAAAATGTCTTAGCCTGTGTAAAGCTCCCATGCTTATTGGATTGGCCCCCAAAGTGTTTGCTCAGGGCAGCCGTGTTCAATAGACTGATATTGGAGCCGTCCGCCAATAATTCGTAAGCTGTTCCACCGATGAACACTTTCCCCACTATAATGATAATAACTTTGCCAAAGAACTTAGTTCCACCAGTAAAAAAAGGAAGCTTTAAATCTCTTTATGGGCTTTTTTTATGCCTTTGTCCTTAACTTAATGACATTGCGCCTTTGGGGTCGGGATTTCGAACTCTAAATGATGATCTATAAACATATGACCCTTTCATGGTCATTTTACAATGTAAAATCTGATTAAGATGTGGGTATACGGTAGCTCTATTAACGGGAAGGCCAATTCGTTATTCACCAGTTTTTATTGTTTTAAAGGTGCTCCTGGTCTCGTCGTTACTCCTCGGTTTGTTAATTTCTGCTGTAGGAATTTCCCGAAGGGAAGCTTGAGCACAAAAGAAAAAATATAAAAAAGTGAAAAATGAAAAAAGAATAATGAAGAGCTATAAATATTATTTGTGTGGCCCAAAATTAAATTTCCCCCACACATTAATGAAAAACATTTAATACTTAGAGATGTGAGAAATTTAATTTATGTTAGACAATTATTTAACAATAGGAACCTGATATGGATAACAATTCACAAAAAAATTATTCCTCGGCTTTATATACACTGATTACAGTGTTTTTCTTTTGGGGTTTTCTTGCAGCCAGTAATGGGATTTTTATTCCTTTTTGTAAGACACATTTTAACCTTACGCAATTTGAGTCTCAATTGATTGACTTTACTTTTTATGGAGGGTATTTTATAGGTTCATTGATTCTGTTTTATGCATCAAAAATCATTAAAGTTGATATTCTTAATTATTTAGGATACAAGAACAGTATTGCTATCGGACTGGTTGTATCTGCCGGCGGTGCCTTGTTGATGATTCCAGCAGTAGGTTCTGGTTCTTTCGCATTTATTCTGACCGCATTTTTTGTGGTCGCAATTGGCTTTTCACTACAACAAACTGCTGCTAATCCTTTTGTTATTGCTCTGGGAAGTCCGGTAACCGGTGCCAATCGTTTGAAT
>JBDNGV010000467.1:0-1209 GCA_041689125.1 Daejeonella sp. | reverse complement strand
TAATAAAAACTATTGTAGGTATAGATTTCCGGTGTTCGAATAATATCTTGAAAATCAGTCTTCTGGTAGACAATATGGTTATCTAGGTTAAACTTCCCGAACTTAAAATCCTTCGAAAGACTAATCTTCAGGAGGTTTATATTAGTACCAAACTGGTCTGGTGTTATTTGTTTTGCATTTGCAGTTTCTTTAAAATAGAGATAATTGCTGACTAGAAAATACTCGGCTTTTGCTACCAGTTTATATTTCAGATTCTCATATAGAAAGGAGAGGTTACTGATTTTGGACTTATCAAAATTTCTGTCCCAGCTATGATACTGATAATCGACACGCTCATACATCTGTTCAGGAGATTTATTCTGAACATATGCCCCAAGCACAATCCTACCAATCGATTTACTCAATAAAAAGCTGGTTTTGGCTTCATAGAAAAAGTCACCTGCATTATTTCCTTGCACGATCTGGTTCAAATCAGCATCAATATTTACCTTATCACTGAAACGATACCCTAAACCAGCCTTGAGCATCGTATTCGAAAAATTCGTTTCATATGCTAATTGCTCATAATGATATAAATCATTTTGAATACCAAGATCGAGTTTAAGTTCATTCTTAATAAAACTTAGGGCCTTACCCCTCAAGTAGAAACTATAAGCAAATTCATTCCGGAGATTTGATACTTTGGTAGAGTCATTGGTTAAAGTGAAAGATTGGGAAGGAAGTGTAGGAAAAGCTCCATAAACATCCTCTTCATTCCGAAAAAACTTGTATTGATCACGGGTATAAGTTAAGGTATGAGAAACACGCTGTGTGGGTAAGATCCGTTCTGAAGAATCAGGCCCTTGAAGGCTATCCATTCTGCCGATATAATATAATTGCTTCAGAAAGAATTGTGTTTGTCTCCATGTTTGCATCGGGCGGTCGACCCCTGTAGCTTTTAAAAATACAGGCTCTGCTTTTTTATCAAGAGAGTTGGTTTTAAAAATGGTGTCATTTCTTGTGGATCCGTTCTCACCTGCTTTTAAGGTATTAAAAATAACATCGCCAATAATATTGTAACGTTTCTTGGGCGATTCATACCAGGCAAACAGTGTTGCATTCAAATGATCTGCCCTTTGATTCACATAAAAGCCATCCCCTGTAAGTCGGTTATACTGTGCGCCAACATTCAAATTGGGCTTTATGTTCTGCGAGTGCGTAACTTTAAAT
>JBDNGV010000466.1:0-2567 GCA_041689125.1 Daejeonella sp. | reverse complement strand
GCTATCATGATTTATTAAACGTACCCCTGCGGGTATCGGCAAAATCATGATGGTTTCATGGCGAAATTAGTGCTTTCCGTTAAAAATTCGAATAATTGTTTTAGAATTAAAGCTGCAATAACGTTTGGTGGATTGGAGGAGGTTGCGATTTATCCCACCCACCTGCTGGCTAGTAATTGTGTCTGCGAAGCATTGAAGCGCCACTTTTGCCAAGCTGTTAGTGGCTGTTTTTTTATTTATATGCTTGGATTAATACTTCCGTTGGTATTTTCAGACTGTCATGCAATTGCCTAATCATTTCAAGGGTTAATTTCCTTTTCCTATTTAGAATTTCACTTGCTCTACTTTTTAGTCCAACTACTTTGGCCAAGTCAGTTTGATTGTATCCCATTTGTTCCATTCTGTATTTTATTGCTTCAATTGGATCAGGAAAGCCGATTGGAAATTTTTCATTTTCATACTTTTCAATAAGAATTGAGAGAATTTCAAGTTCGTCACCTTCCGGTGTCCCTCTTTTAGAGTCAAATATTACCTCAAGTCTTTTAAGAGAATCTTGAAAATCTTTTTCTGTTTTAATTGGTTTGATTGTCATAGCCTTCAGATTTTAGTGGCGTCAATTTTATCGTATTCTGCATGTGTCCCAACAAACCGTATCCAAGTCATTCCATAGTCATAGTTGATCCGAACAATCAATCTGTAATTGTTTCCTTTTATGTTGAAGACAACTCGATTGTCTGCTAGGATACTTGCGCTTGGATATTCAGTTTTTATGTCATTTGGACTATTCCATTCGGCATTACTTGTTTCTTGATACCATGCTTTCAATTGTTGTTCGCTATCTGAGTGTTTCTGCCAGAACTCACGCAATATTTTCTTAGATATTACCCTCAAATTCGATTGTTTTGACAAAGATACATAAAAGTTCCCTAATTGGGAATATATTTATTGGGTTCGCCGGCGAGCCTTGCCACTAACTCCAGCCTAGCGTTTTGCCATTTTGAATATATTTTTAACATGAGTAGGTCATTATATTTTTAATGTATTTCAATTGACCAGCCCTTTCTTATTTTTACATCATTATCTCAGATTATGTCGAACAGATTAAAAAATCAAAGCTCACCCTATTTACTGCAACATGCTGAAAATCCTGTTGATTGGTATCCGTGGGGAGAAGAAGCTCTGGCAAAAGCAAAGTCAGAAAATAAACTGATTCTGGTAAGCATTGGATATTCAGCCTGCCATTGGTGCCATGTTATGGAACACGAAAGCTTTGAAGATCAGGATGTTGCCGAAATCATGAATAAATATTTTATCTGTATTAAGATCGATCGTGAGGTACGACCGGATATTGATCAGATCTACATGAATGCTGTTCAACTAATGACGGGCAGTGGTGGATGGCCTCTTAATTGTTTTTGCCTTCCTGATCAAAGGCCAATATATGGTGGCACCTATTTCCGGAAGAATGACTGGAAAAGTTTATTGAAAAACTTAGCCGATTTCTGGAGAGAAAAACCCGATGAGGCAGTAGGTTATGCAGTTAGATTGACCGAAGGAATAAATCAGGCTGAACAATTGATTCCTGTCAATGAAGAAATCACTTTCACTAAAAAAGATCTGGAAGCCATTATTATCCCATGGAAGAGAACTTTTGATTTGATTGATGGAGGATATAATCGGGCTCCTAAATTCCCTTTGCCAAACAACTGGCAATTCATGCTCAGGTATGCCCATTTAATGAAGGATGATGCCGTACATATTGCCGTCAGGGTTACCCTGCAAAAAATGGCTTTTGGTGGAATTTATGATCAGATAGGAGGAGGATTTGCTCGGTATTCTGTAGATGGAAAATGGCATGTACCACATTTTGAAAAAATGCTCTACGATAATGCTCAATTAATTTCACTTTATTCAGAAGCATATCAATATACACCCGATCCGATTTACAAGAAGGTAGTCTATGAAAGTCTAGAATTTATCGAGAGGGAATTAACTTCAGCTAATAATGGCTTTTATTCGGCTCTGGATGCAGATAGTGAAGGAGTTGAAGGCAAGTTTTACACATTTACAAAGGACGAAATAGAAGCTATTCTGAAGGAAGATGTAGATCTTCTCAGCATATATTATCAGTTAACAGACAATGGTAATTGGGAGGAAGAGCGGACAAATATCTTTATGAGGAGTTCGGAAGATTCTGAACTTGCTTCCCAACTTGGAATAAGCGAAAAGGAACTGACAGATAAAATTTCAAAAGCAAAGAAACAAATTCTTGAGGCTAGGGCAATTCGTGTTCGTCCGGGACTTGATAATAAAATTCTTGCTTCTTGGAACGGAATGATGTTAAAAGCTTACACTGATGCCTATCGGGTATTTGGGGAGTCAGAATTTCTGCAAAAAGCAAAATTGAGTGCTATTTTTATTCAGGATGAGCTTATGATTGGCAATGAAATTATCAGAGTATATAATTCTAATCATTCATCTGATGAATGGTCGGGTGCATTTCTCGATGATTATGCATTTGTAATAGATGGTTTAATTGGCTTGTATGAAGCCAGTTTTGAGGAAAG
>JBDNGV010000465.1:0-3537 GCA_041689125.1 Daejeonella sp. | reverse complement strand
TCCGTATATAGACTTAAATAATCGTATGATTGTCAGTCTATAAGCTTACTATTTATTTTTATTTGTCAGTTTATATACTTACATTTACACTACTTTAGTTAGTATATAAACTTAGGATCATGGGGAAAAATTCATTAGAGATACAGCAACTCAACAGCAAAATGTTGGTTGTAGCGACTTTGAAGAAAATTACTGCCCCACCTACCGGATGGATAAAAGCAGTACGTACTACTTTAGGCATGTCTTTACAGCAATTGGGCAACAAGATCTCAATCACCAAGCAAAGCCTTCAGGATATTGAACGCAGGGAAAAAGACGGTTCAATCACCTTAAAAACTTTGAGAGATGCTGCCAATGCCTTAGATATGGAATTGGTGTACGGCTTTGTGCCCAATGATGTCTCATTAGAGTCCATGATAGAAAAAAGGGCAACCGAATTAGCAACCAAAATAGTCCTCCGAACCGCCAATACTATGAAGCTAGAAGATCAGGCTAATTCCAAAAATCGAATTAAAAAAGCCATTAAAGAAAGGGCGGCTGAAATCGTGAACGAACTGCCTAAAATTTTATGGGATTAGATTTCGACTACATAGATAGACAAACTCCCTTAGAGGAAGATGAAAAAGAAGGGCTGCTTATTCCTACCATTGCCACCCGTGGCGAGTTAGATGAGTTCGAGCAGCAGAATATTGAGCAAGCTGTGCAATGGACTCTCAGTCGGAAGTTTAAGCAGTCGTATATTTTTACCGAATCCTTTGTAAGGGATGTCCATAAAAGGATGTATAATCGGGTTTGGAAATGGGCAGGTGAGTTCAGGAAAACTAATAAAAATATTGGGGTAGAAAGTTGGCAAATACCAATCGAATTAAAAACGTTGTTGGATGATGCGATTTTCTGGGCGGGTCATAACACTTATCCAGCCGAAGAAATTGCCATTCGCTTTAAACACCGTATCGTTTGTATTCATTGCTTCCCAAATGGCAATGGGCGGCACAGCCGGTTAATGGCCGACATTATTATAGAAAAAATATATAATCTGCCGGTTTTTACATGGGGTGCTGCCAACCTTTTCGGTGAGGGTGATATAAGGACAGCCTACCTCAAGGCAATTAAAACTGCTGACAAAGGCGATTACAGTTTGCTGATGGCTTTTGCCCGGTCATAACACATAATGCAGATAATTTCGGAAGTATACATCGTGAGCGTTTAAGTTGCCTATTGTAGCAAGAGACCTAAGATTGCACGAATTGGATTTTTAAAATAGCAACAAGACCGGTCTTTCTGCTATCTGAAATATAATTAATTATTATTTGTACTGTATTTATTGCAGGGCCAGTTCCCCTGATTTAGAAAGCGAATCTAAGAGTAAGCCCATATGTTCTCGGATCTGCTAAAACCCCTGCATAATGTCCCGCATTGCCACCCGCCGGCAATAGTTGCTCGAAATAATCCTTATTTAACAAATTTCTACCCCATACATAGGCAGAGAATCCACGTGTAGCTTTAAAACCGATTCTCCCATTTACAAGCGCATAGCCATCAATATTCAGATAGGCAGAAGGTGATGGGCTGGAAGAGAATGATGAACGGAAATAGCCATCTAATGCGGTAAAGAATTTCGCTTCCTTATTAAAGAATTTAGTCTTTGTTGCATACTCCCCGCCTAATGATCCGGCCCATTTTGAAATCCCCGGAAGAGCTCCTCCTGAAATATCCTTGTATGCTACTTGCACGCCATTCACTGTTAAACCTGTTTCCTCAAGTGGAAGAGGTGCATTTATGAAACTTACATAAGTAGCTTCTGTATAAGCAGCCGCTCCGTAGAAAGAGAAATTTTTGTTTATACGTATATTGGCGTCCAATTCGGCTCCTTTAACATTTACCTTCTCGGCATTAGCAATATAACCGCGGTTAACCCCCAATTGCGGTGATTGCACATTGGTCTGGTAGTCTTTGATATCTGAATTATGAAAAGTAAGGTTCAAGGTTAAATTATCAGCAGGTGTACTTTTTATACCAAGTTCATAATGCTTTGTATCTTCAGGTTTAATAACTGCCAGGTCGGTAGCAGCTGCTCCATTAACAGTCGGCAAACCGGCCACATTAACCCCAATTGGTTTGAAGCTGGTAGAATAAGTAGCAAACGTATTAATGCGTCTGTTTGGTCTGTAAGATGCGGTAAGGGAATAGGTGAAATTTCTTTCATCAGCACTTGCAAGGTATGATTGATCACTATACACCCCATTCTTAATTGCTAATAGTGCAGCATCAGTTGTTTGTAATCCACCTCTTGCAACCCTTTTGTAGTCTACATCTTTGTTATCGAAATTATAGCGAAGCCCGGTTAATATGTGAAAACCATTCGCGATCTCCCAGTCTACACTTGCAAATGCGGCAGCACTTTGTGATTTAATGGAAGCATTAGTATAGATACCATATCCTTCCAAGAGACCCGGAGTTCTCCATAGGTTGTTGGGTGAACTTTGAGAAAAACGCCATTGCGCCGTGCCGGATTCCTCTGTTCCATTAATTTTTACTTCCTGATCTATATAAAATAATCCAACTACGCCGCTTAACTTCTCACTTAGCTGACCAGCGTACCGAACTTCTTGCGACCAGTTACGATGTACTGCAGGGTTTTGAGATTTTGCTAATGCCGGCAAGCCGGTAAAGTCTCTGTCATTTGAAGGATCCCAGTCCCAATAGCGCCAAGCGGTTGTGGAAGTAAGGGTTCCCGGACCTATTTTCGTTTCAGCGTTCAATGAGATACCACCCAATTGATTGCCCGAGTTCCAGGGAGTATCATGATCAATTTTACGATCGAACGCGTTTCGGCTTGGAAGTGCATAGTTTAGATCGGATATGATGGCATCAAACTGGCGGTAAGCCGGACGTTTGGTAGTTACCACTCCTGCCACCACCTGGGCATAACCATCAGGTTGCTGGTCGGAGGCATCTGCTGCTAATGTGATGAAGGTGTTATCATTAGGTTTAAACAACAATTGACCACGAAAGCCTAGGTTATTTAAATCATTAGTGAATTTTCCTGTACGCACATTCTCTATCACACCATTTCTTTGAGTTCCTGAAAAGGAGAGACGCACAGCAAATTTTTTACTTAAAGGACCTGTTACAGAAGCTTTGGCTTGGATAAAGCCATAATTCCCGAAACTAGTCTCGAAACTATAATCAGGTGTAAAACTAGCTTTGCGTGTTACGATATTAAAGGCACCTGCACTGGTATTTTTTCCGAATAATGTACCCTGAGGCCCGCGCAGTACCTCGACACGATCAATGTCAATAAAATCAAGCGTAGCTGCTGCCGGACGCGCAAAATATACTCCATCAACATAATAACCTACACCGGGATCCAGACCATCGTTGGTGAGCCCGAACGGTGAGCCTATCCCACGGATATTTACCCCTGTATTTCTTGGATTGGAGGTATACATCTGAACGGATGGAATCAGCTCTTTAACTCTGTTTACATTGAAGGAGCCTGATTCTTCAATTTGAGCTCGGCCCACAACCGAAATC
>JBDNGV010000464.1:0-18558 GCA_041689125.1 Daejeonella sp. | reverse complement strand
CATTAATACCTTCAAACATAACTAAATAATTTAGGTCTAAATTACTAATTTATTTAGTAACAAACAAACCTTATATTTGCTTTGCGAACCTTCTACCTAATCCTATAAAGTTAATTTAATAAAACGTTTTAGTAAGTTTTGTAAAAAATCAAACCCGGCTTATTTACGAAATCTTTTTCGGCTTGACAACACTCACTTCTAGGGAGAATAAACAAGGACTTTTGTTTTGCTCAATCGCTTTTATTTAGTCACCAAATTCGATAGTGTTTAAAAGTCATGCTGAACATAGGGATAACATACCGCTTAACCGGACGAATTGATTCCTGCAAAGCGCTGTTGTGCACAGCTTCAGAAAAAGGCTATCATATCTTCACCCGTTTAACGCTTCTTTCCGCCCCAGGCGTTCCGGTTTTTTTCCTTCATGGGCAAGGGCCTGATTACAAACGAAGCCGGCTGTTCACCCGAATATAAAATCACCTCCTCCCCTTTGTTCAGCTTAATTTTATGAGTCCGTCCTGCTGAATCATCCTTGCAGATGCAGAGCCAGTCAGTTTAATTGTTCCTTTCAAATCCGTTTGAATCATCCGGGGTTCACCCGCTAGGCTCTTCACCCCGATAAATTTAGTAAGCCCATCTTTTTTAACAGCACTGACTAAAAACGCCCCCTTCCGTCCGGAGCTGGTGAAAGGAGGCATCCTTCTAGGTACCTGGCATTGCGGGGAAGATAGGGATCACTCCGCCCCAACTTTGAATCAGCATATCGAGCATGCTACGGGAGGCTGAAATGGGCGATTCGAACGTTGGATTCTCCCGTTCGCTGTAAAAGGTATTGCCCGTGGCAGTTGGTATTCTCGACGGTGCGGGTGGAACACCAAACCTGGGTAGTAATTCAAGCGAACGTTGCAGCCATTTCAGTGCTTGGTCACCATCTCCCAAAGCAGCCCATAAGGAAGATGCGCCGGAAAATTTGTAGATGCAATTATCTCCATCCAAGTCGGTAAAATGTTGAATGGATTTACGCTTCAGCGGCATGCGAATCGGTTCAAAACAGGCAGCCTGCTGGATTCGTAGGCACTGGGTAATGCGGTCCGGTGATCATACACATCCGTGCGACCTATTTCAAACCGAAGCGTAATGGCTAACTGGTCATCTTTAAAAAGGATAGTTCCCAATAAGCCGTTGCCTGCAAAAGCGCCTTCAAAATAATCTGACGATATTTTATCCAAGGTTAAATCATGCTGTGCCAGGTATTGCGGCCAATTGACATCCAGTTTTAACAGTGATTTTGTAGTAGTTACCTGCCCGGACAGATTGCTGGTAAACAGCAAAAGCGAGACAATCATTCTTATAAAACGATTGTGCATCACAGTTGTAGATTCAATGTTTGATTAATTGAGCGATCCATCCAACAGCATTGCTTTGCCGGCTACCAGCTTCAGCTGTTTTGTTTTTTCTTTGTATCGGATGGTATAAAAACCACCCTTATCCGACCGGAGCGTTACATTGCTCAATTGCCCGTCTTTCCATTCCATATTTACAGTGCAGGCGCCTCTTGAACGCAATCCCTTAATAGCACCATTTTTCCATTGCAGCGGTAAGGTTGGCAACAAGTGAATCTCCCCATTTTGTGACTGCAACAGAATTTCGGCCATTGCTGCGGCACCACCAAAGTTGCCATCTATCTGGAATGGTGGATGCGTATCAAACAGATTGTCCTCTGTACTTTTTCTCAACAAATCATTCAGGTTTTCAATGGCCTTTCCAGGTTGCAGCAACCGGGCGTACAAACTAACAATCCATGCCTTGCTCCATCCGGTGTGACCACCACCAATGGCTAAACGACGCTCCAGTGTTTTACTTGCGGCTTTAAATGTAATAGTATCTTTTGGAGAAATCAGGTTAAGCGGATAAAGCCCAAATAAGTAAGAAATGTGGCGATGCCCCGGTTGAACTTCTTCATAGTCCTGTATCCATTCCTGTAGCGTTCCATTGGCAGCTACTTTTAAAGGAGGCAATTGCTTTTGAGCTTCCTGCACGGTCTTCATTAAATCCTTATCCAGTTTTAACATGGCTGCTGACTGTAAAAAATTATTGAACAACGCATTGATGATATGAATATCTATCGTGGGGGCATAAGTCATTTGTGATTTCTGTTGCTTGTTGGTATTCGGTTCAAAAAATTCATTCTCCGGTGAATGGGATGGATTGGTTACCAAATAACCTTCGGGTGATTTTACCAGGTAATCCAGCACAAATTCAACCGAGCCTTTCATGATGGGATAGGCAACCTTTATTAAAAAAGCGGTATCCGTTGTAAATTCAAAATGATCAAACAATGGGAAAGTCATTCAGGAACCATCCATTGGGGTGATGCCCCAAACGCCATCCATTACACCGGTGCGGCCAAATGGATCGGTCAGGTGATGCATCGTCCAGCCCCGGGCACCATACATTTCTTTGGCAGTAACTGCACCGGGTACCGTTAGTTTATTTACAAAGCTGGATAAGGGAATGGCCGTCTCTGGCAAGTTGCCGGTTTCGGCTGGCCAATAATTCATTTGCAGGTTGATATTGGTATGGAAATCTGCATTCCATGGGGCGTCGTATAAGTCATTCCAGATGCCCTGTAAATTAGCCGGCAATTTACCTGGCTTTCTGGAAGAGCCCATCAACAGGTAACGGCCATATTGATAATACAAGGCCAATAAGCCATTGTCTGTTTCACCCGTTTTCATCCGGGCCAAACGCTGGTCTGTTGGCAACTGTTGCTGGTCGTCATCGCCCAGTGAGAATGAAACCCGATCAAAAAATTTCTGATGGTCAAGCACGTGTAATTGATGTAACGCTACTGCATTATAAGGAGCAGCAGTTGAAATAATTTTATTGCAAACGGACAGTGGCTGAATGCTTTTGTCCAGATCCAGTTTTTCAAAATTATAATCCATAGCTCCGGTAAGTACCAGCACTATTTTTTTTGCCGATCTGATTTTAAATCCGGCAGAAGTATGAGATTTAAATGCAGTTGAATTACCATCGATTGATATTATTTTCATAACGGTTGCATACCGCATATGATTTCCGCCAGGACCCTGCGATGCAGATTCCTTATCTACAATTTGACCGGTGTACCAGGCCTGTTTGTTTCCAGCTTGGTATTGGTTGGAATTGTTTGAAATACAGCCCAATACCTTCTTTCTTTTTTCCTTCACTTCCGTCACACTATCAAACTGACGGGAAAGAAAAGGATCTACATCAAATGCTTTATCTGCAGTAATACTAACAACGATCAAATCCTGCGGGGCAGAAGCATAGACTTCCTGCTGTACGCTATTTCCATCAATGGTATAGGCTGTTGTTGAAATGCCATTATGAAGATTAAGCGATCTACGATAGGCTGTTGGCTGGCCTTTCCAATGGTAATGAACAAACAAGTTTCCCAACGGCTGGTACGAACTAACATTGCGTGGCGTTCCTACCAGATAAAGATCTGACAACTCGTGGGCCTTTTTATAATCTCCCTGAAAAATAGCCTGTTGAATTTCTTTCAGATGCGCTTTTGCCTGTGGATTGTTGTTGTTAATTTTTGATCCGGCCCATACGCTTTCTTCGTTTAGCTGGATATTTTCCTGAAGCCAATCACCATACACCATTGCCCCAATCCGACCATTGCCAACCGGCAAAGCGGCCATCCATTTTTGGGCCGGACTTTGATACCACAGTTCCATTTCAGTTTATTGAGTGTATCCCACAACCGTTTGTAACAAACAGATTGAAAAAAGAATTGATTTTGACATGGACTTATTTAATTTGAATGATTGAAACAGGATGCTGATATTGACTTCCTGGGAAGGCAGGTTATTGGGAAAATATTTTTGATTGAATCGAATTCGAATAGGTCTATCACTTTGCACTGATCGTGATTTGAATGTACCATTAATAAAAATACGGCGATTCAATTTCCGACAGTACCATTCATGCGTGCGTTTGAATAATGCGAATAAAGTTTACATCTTTTTAGAAAGATGTAAACTTTATTCGCACTAAAAATCAGCTTGGTTTTATAACGTGAAAGAACCTTACATTTTATAAAATTGTTCCCAACCTTTTCTTGGTGGTGGACCTACCAGTAATTCATTTCCTGCTTTGTTGTTGGTTATCTTCTTTTTCTTTGCATCAAAAACCAACCGGGTATTTAACCGTTGGGCCAGCACGCCGAGCGCCATTACCTGGCATAAAGGACCGGCAATATCAAAGGAGGAACGGCATTGTTCTTCCCCTTTGCAGGCCTTCAGAAAATTGGCAAAATGGTTGGATGGACTTTCAGGCACAAAAGGCAATTTGGAAGCCATATCCTTTGCTTTATCCTCCGGAATAATGGTAAGCGGTGCTGCATGCGACCCTCCCTTAAAAGTTAATTCCTTTGAATAAATCACTTTACCCGGATACCTTTTTGTTTGAGCGGCACCTGCAGATGGTGGTGGTATATTTTTGGCTCTTACGTATTCGCCAAAACCTTCCGGCAGCGTGGGCCGGTTGTTAAATCCATCGTACCAGGTAATATCGCAGGCCGGCATATCCTTGCGTTCCGGAAACTTGAATAATAAAGTAGAACCTTGCGGGAATAAGAATGTGCTATGACCTTCCATAAAAACAGGATCTACCTCGGTGGGCAATCCCAATTCTAAAAACCGGTGCGATGTATCAATGATATGGGCACCCCAGTCTCCGAGGGCTCCGTTTCCAAACTCAAACCATGATCTCCAATCTCCATTGATGTAACCTTTATTGTATTCTTTAGGTTGCTGTGCCGTAGTAAGCCACTTATCCCAGTCGAGTGTTTCCGGAATTGGCTGTGCAGGCAAATAATCGGATACCTTCATACCATGCCAGCGTCGGCCATTGTTCATAAAGGCCGTTATTTTTGTAACGTCTTTGATGATGCCGGCCTCTTTCCAGGCTTTGAATTGAAAGAAATTTTCTTCTGAATGCCCCTGGTTGCCCATTTGACAAGCCACCTTATATTTCTTTTCTGCCTTCATCATAATCTCCACTTCGTTAAAGGTATGTGCCATCGGCTTTTCTACATACACATGCTTGCCCTGGTTCATTGCCAGCATCGTTAATGGAAAATGTGAAAAATCGGGTACCCCTACCGTTACCGCTTCAAATTCATTGCCTATTTTATCAAACATTTCCCTGAAGTCTTTGAAGCGTTTTGCGTTGGGAAACTTATTCATGTTTTCCAGTGTATGCGGAGCACCCATGTCAACATCACACAGGGCTACAATATTGACCAGACCCGTTTTATAAAGCGCACTGATAATTTCGCCCCCCCTGTTTCCTATTCCGCAACAGGCAAGGTTTACTTTGTCACTAGGCGCAACATGGCCCAAAGATTTCCCAAATACATAGGATGGGAGAATCATAACGCCAGCCGCTGCAGCCAATGCCGAGGAACTGGATTTTAGAAAACTTCTTCTTTTCATTTATTATTTTTTTAATAGTAATCGTTAAAAAATTAAGTACCCTTTTTATTGTTATTTTGAATGTGTTGTTTGTTCAATAAATGCATTGCTAAATTTCCTGCTATTTTTTATTCACTTTGCCTAGCAACAATGCTACTAAATTTTTTGCAGCCTGCAGGTTTTCAAAATCGGCTGGTAGCAACCAATGATCAATGTATTCATTGTAAATCCATGGATCACCAATTGCCAGCACATAGCCTTTGCCGTAACTGGCGGTTGCTATCAGCACCTGGCCGTTTTCCAAAAGTAACGGTTTTGCAGTATCTGCGCAGTTGATCGACGCTATTTCTTTCAGGTATATTTTTTTCACACCTTTAAACAATGGATGATCCGGCAAATTCACCGATGCTCCCATGTCCCAGTTTTTACCGGTTACCGGATGCAGTTGATCTTTATTAAACTGCATTCCAAATTTACCGGCCAATATATTTAAAGAATCCAATTCCGCATTTTTTTGATCGTTTGCCATTATCAATAATACGCCACCATCCTTAACCCATTGTGCAATTGCTGTTGCTGCCTGCTCCGTCATAAATTTAGGATTGGCCGACTCTGCTTTTGTATCCGGATCTACTAAAATATACACAACGGCATCTTTTAAATTCATGGCCGTGGGCGCCACCGCCAGCGTTGATAGCAGTGCCCCTTTTGCTTTAAACAATTCACCCAGTTGCGAAAATCCGCTCATGGCTGTATCCGTCCATAAATAATGAAAAGGTAACCCGGTTTTTGCATGTATCTCGTTATTGAAATAATTATCCAACAATACCTTTTTTTGAACATATTGCTGCATAATGGGTTTACCAATTTCCACGCCATCTACATTGAACAAAAAGCCTGCTGGCAGTGGTGTAGGATTGTAATAATCTAACCGCTTTCTTTTCCGAAGATCCGCTTTTACACCGAGCTTTCCAGCAGCCGTTTTAACAAAAATATCTATGAGGCCATTCTGCTCGCTTACCGTTACGGGTGCAGCTAGTACCTGCTTTCTGAATCTTGCAAAATCAGTGGTTGTTGCAATCCCCTCGGCTGTTTTCCACCACATTGCCATCACCGCTTTTCCACTGTTGGAATGTTGCAATGTTAACCGCATAGCTGCATTATTTTTCAATTGAAATTGTTCCCTTGAAGACTGATAATTGAATCCATCATTGTACAAGGAAGCTCTTACGCCATCGCCTGCGTTATCATATAAAAAGCGAAACGCAATCACCACATCTTCAAATTTTGCAAAGAAGGTTTTGGTACTGTCCAATTCAATTCCACTGCCGATAGCCGGTACATGTATTTTTTTATTGCCCATCCATATTTCATCAAATGTGTTGGGTAAAATAATGGTAGAATTGAGGTAATCGTTGATGCAATTGTGATCTTTTTCACCGGCCACCAACATTACAAATTCACCCTTATTTTGTGCCGATTGCATAAAGGGCATCAGGTGCCTCGTTTTGCCCCAGCCTCCGTTTGATGGGTAATTGGCGGGCATCCGATGTTTCATTTTTTCGCCCATTCCCGTTGCACCCCAGGTACCATAATGATCGTCCCGCCCTTCAAGCACATAGGCAATATTGGGCATGGCTGGCTTGCGTGGACTACTGAGGTACATTACAAAAGGTTTGTCATCCGGACTATAGGCCTGGTTGGAGGATGCTATGGATACTTTGTTACCAACAAAATCGCAGGCATAGGTATTTGCAAGACTATCCCAGCGTTGTACAATGAAGCGGTTCTTTCGGTTCATCATTTCTTTTTGCGTGGCGGATAATCCTAACTTTTGCAAGGCAGATAAACAGACCTGGTGAAACAAATGTGTATTGTTATTTTCGCGGCCAAGCAAAGGGTTAAAATATTTTTCTTCCAGCAGGTCACGGCTAAATACCCGGTTGTAATCACGGCTATGGGCCCCTGCCAGAAAACCACCACGCTGGTTGTAATGCACGCTCAGATCATTCATGAAAAATTTTATGGCATCTCCTGCCTTAGCATGAATATCGGCATCGGTTGCAAAGGTATAAATCAGCAGCAGCGATTCCATATCCACACCGCTGTAGGTAGGACTATCATATTCCCGGTTGCCATATTGCGCCACATGATTCAACCAAAGATTAAAAAGCCTGCGTCCATTTTCTATCATCGCCGGCTGGTGGTACACCTGACCCAGGGCAACGAGGTTCCAAACCTTCATTAAATAAATATTGGTATAAGAGATGCGTACTTCCTGGTTTAGTGCGCCGTTTGTTGCGAGGGTGAAAATTTCGTCCAGTGTTTTTGCGGCTTCTGTCGAAAGCCGGTCGCTGAACAACAGTTTGGCGAGGATACCATATTGAACACAGAACTGTACGTTGTTACCATCGCCCACGTCGAAACCGGTTTCATTCCAGCCCCAAAAAATATTGCCATAACTTCTGCCCGCCGCCGGGTTTGTAATCATCCTGGTTTGTACTTTTTTCAGCAACCATTCTACCTGTTCCTCTTTTAGAAAACGGGTATCCAACGCATCTACCAAAAACAGGAACCAATCTCTTACACCCAACTGCGGTGGCATACTTTGCATAGCAGCCCATTCCTTTTCCAGCGTAGCCTTTCTTGCTGCCTGATTTGGCATGGAAGGCACTTTGTATCCTTGCGTATCCTGGGCTACCAGGCTTAACGCAAAGAAGCTGATGCAAAGTCCAGATGCGATTATTTTTTTCATACCGTTTTTTGTTTTCAATAAAAATATTTAATTATCATGTTCTATCATTGTAACCCCGGCTTTATCGCAAACCAATCGAAGTTGGCCGGTGATTCACCATCGGTTGAATTGCCAGCAGCAAACATACCAGGATATACACCAGTGAAAGTCATCAGGGCAACCAGGGTTGGGCTACCTATTCATTTGCCGGATACATTTTTAACATCAATACACCATGATGACGTAAACTTGCTTTAATGGAACCAACAGATTGCGCCAGTGCTTTTTGTCTCCACACATCCCTTATTTGCCATTTACCTTTCAAGCCAATTTTTGTCAAATCCAGTGTGTAGGTTTTTTCTTTTTCATCGCCCCAGCGGAAGTAGGATTGCGGTGTTTCACCAAACCCCGCTGTATTGAAGATGCCTACACCATACGCACCAGCCTCCAGTTGTTTTACCCAAACCTGCACGCCCTCTTCCTGCAATAGCAGACGGCCTGCCTTACCCAGTGGATCCTGGTTGATGGCAATCACTTCATCATTGGTCAATAAATTCAACGTGAACGCATCCAGCTTTTCAATCGGGCAACCTATCAACATGGGAGCAGCCAGCAAACTAAAGATGCTGATATGGCTGTATTGTTCATCAGCAGTTAATCGGGTAGGATGCATTACCGGGCCAATCGCCACATCGCCGACAATCATCATATCAGGATCACTCCAATGTCCGGGACCGGTATATGGCGCCCATTTATCGAGGGAGAATACCGTGGCATAAAGACTGTTCCAACTGTCTTTAATATCCGGCCCGGTCCGAAACAAATTGGAGGAGCGCATCCAGTCATTCGCTTTTTCAAACGGAGCATTGTTAGATAAACTGAACACCATATCCCGACCTGATTTTTTCAATGCTTCGGACATCCGTTCGGTAGAATTAACATCGATACGCCAATCGTATTTTAAAAAATCAAATCCCCAGTTGGCCATCTGTTTTGCATCCGTTTTTTCAAACCTGTACTTGCCGATATGCATAAAAGGCTGGCGGTTTAATTTAATTTGATCATGCGTTTCCCCCCCGGTTGCAAAATCGGATGACGCACCCGGATAACCACCATAACTGGAAACATATGGTGTGGAATACAAGCCGGCTTTTAAACCCAACGAATGGATGTAATCCACCATCCCTTTAAAGTCGGGAAACTTTTCGTTGGGCTGTAATGCTGTATCAGGACCGGTTCTAATGCCCTGCCAGGTATCATCAATGTTAATATAGTTCCAGCCGTGATCCTTTAAGCCTTTACTCACCATGGCGTTGGCCGAGGCCATTACTTTATCCCGGTCAATCTTTGCCTCCCAGGAGTTCCAACCATTCCAGCCGATGGGCGGTGTTAATGCAATGGTGTCTCCAATTTTAATCAGTAGTTTTTGTTTGGCTTCTCCAACACTGTTTTTCGCTTTTAACGTTACACTATAATTTCCTCTTTGTTTTACGCTCCCGCTGATGATTCCGGTGGTAGCAGATACCGATAATCCTTTGGGTAAATTGGCGGCCGAAAATTGCATGGGCCGTTTACCGGTTGCAGCAATTAAATACAAAACCGGATTGCCGGGTGTAGCCCCAAATACTTTGGCAGAATTGATCTTTGGATCGGCCCTGGACAATGGAGTTAAAATGTATTGTTCATCTGTATTTTGTACATACCCGGGCGAATGATTTCCACTCATTTCCAACTGCGCATTCATCCAATTGGCATACGTACGTTTATTATTAACGCCGCCAACATTATCCGTTATCAGCAAACCCAATTGTTTAATTCCGGTGAGGTCCGCATCTACTTTTGCCGGTTCATCCCCTATCTGCATTTCGTTACTTTCAAACAGTACTTTGCCATCACCGACCACGTAAAATTTCACGGGTATTGTTTTATTTCCCTGGTCATCTACCCCTACCATTGCGGAAAAATGTTTGGCATGTCTATCCAGGTTGAAAGCAATTACACTAATGCTTTGTGCACCTACTCCCCTGAAATAGGGAACCCCTTTTACCCTCATGGTATCTTTGCCGTAATTGGTTTTTGCAGCCACGGGGCGAATGCCTTCTGAAAAGGTTTGTATGGGCAGATCGTCCAGCCATATGGTGCTCGTTTGCTGCGCCACAATTGTTGTAATGGATGTTACAAAAAAAACTGCCAAACAAACGAATAATTTACACATTGATACAATTTAATTTTAATTATTTATGCCGATTAAAATGTAATGCAAGACAATTTTGTTTTCAACCGCCTTAAGAGCAATGCATTTATCATTGGTTTTTAATAAACGGACCTCTTTTGTTCCACCCAATTTCAACTTTCGAGAGGTACCATGTTTTTCCTTTGTCATTATTGCCCTGGAAAAAGAGAAAATACTTACCGTCGGGTGCTTTAAAAATATTTGGATGCCCACTTTCACTTTCATTCCAACTACCGGCTGCCCCGTTTTTTAGGAATGGCGCATTGGATAATCGCTTCCAATGAATCCCATCTTTGCTTCGGGCAACACCAATTTGCTGTGGCTCATTATTATAACCGCCTGCATAAAACATAAATAAATATTTCCCTTTTTTTATACAGGAAGCCGCTTCGATACATTTTTTTTCCCAATCCAATTCCGGTTTCATCATAGGCATATCGGGAATTTCAGTCCAGCTGTTTTTATCAAAATTTGTCTGAATGCCCGTTACAGCAACACCCTGCTGCTGGATGGTGTAGCCGCTATCTCTGGTTGCATAATAAAGAAAATATTGATTTTTAAAAGCCACCACTTCCGCATCAATGGCTCTTCCACAGGTCCAATCATTTATGGCTGGCCAGAAGATCGGATTGGTAGGATCCCTTTCAAAATCAATTCCGTTATCAGAGGTAGCATGGCAAATGGCATCTGTTTTTCCGTTACCATAGGTTTGATAAAAAAGGTGCAATACCCCGTCTTTTATTAAGGCACCCGACGCACAAATACCTTTCTCTTCAACCGTACCCTTCCTGCCCATCATGTTTCCTTTCTTTTCCCAATGGATTAAATCCTTACTGGTTGCAATGCCAATATACCATTGCTTTCTCTTTTCATCCGGTACAGAATAGTACATCCAATAAGTGTCTTTGAAAAAAATAACATAAGGATCTTTGGCATAAGGTCTTGCCGAAACATCTTTATCTCCATAATACATGGCGGGTTGCTGTGCAAACAGCGATTGCCTGCTCCCAATCACCAGAAGAAAAAGGAGGATTTTGGTGCTGCATGTTACCTGCATTGTACTTAAAAACCTGTTAGTAATATGCTTTAGCATTTGGATGTGCTTCATTACTATTGGCAGTTCTATTTGGATTATATCCATCATTTCTTTATTGGCTCTATTTTTATCATCACTACCCCATGGTGCCTGATGCTGGTTTTAAATGTTCCTTTAAATTGGCCGAGGTCTTTTTGTCTCCACACATCCCGTATGCTGTATTTTCCTTTCAATCCGATTTTTGCCAAATCAAGCGCAAAGGATACCGGTTTTTCATCGCCCCAGCGAAAATAGGACTGCGGCGTTTTAGCATATCCGTTGATATTAAAAAGGCCGGCTGCATAGTCGCCATTCTCCAGTTGTTTTAACCAAACCTGTACGCCGTTTTCTTCACTTACCAATCGGGCAGGTTTGCCCAGTAGATCCTGGTTTACGGCGATTACTTCATCATTTGTCAACAGGTTTAGCGTAAACGCATCCAACTGTTCTATGGGGCAACCGATCAGCAACGGCGCTGCCAATAAACTAAATAAACTTACATGGCTATATTGCTCATCGGGTGTAAGCCTGGTTGGATGCAGCGGCGAACCGGTCGTTACATTTCCAAGGATCATCATATCAGGATCGTTCCAATGACCAGATCCGCCGTATGGGCCCCACTTTTCGAGGGTGAATGCAGATACATAAAGGCTTAACCAGCTATCCCTGATATCGGGCCCGGTGCGATAGGTATTGGTTAACCGAACCCAATCTTTTGCATTGCTAAACGGAGCCGAATTGGAAATGCTATACAAAATATCCCTGCCAGAATTTTTTAACGCCAATGACATGCGTTCTGCTGATGGCACTTCAATCCGCCAATCATATTTTAAATAATCAACACCCCATTCAGCCATTTGCAAAGCATCTTCTTTTTCGAAACGGTGTTTACCGATATACCGAAAATTTCTTTTATTATCCCTGACAGCGTCTGGAAAAACGCCGCTCTCAAAATTGGAGGAACCACCCGGATAACCTGCATAACTGATGATCCAGGGCGTTGAATAAACACCCAGCTTTAATCCCAGCCCATGTATATAATCCGCCATTTTTTTAAAGCCGGGGAATTTTTCATTCGGTTGAATGGCATTGTATTTTCCACCACGGTGTCCTTGCCAGGCGTCATCAATGTTGATGTAGGTCCAGCCATGATTTGCAAGCCCCATTTTTACCATTGCATCGGCTGATGCAATTACTTTCTGCTGGTCGATTTCCCTGGCCCAGGAGTTCCAACCATTCCAGCCAATCGGCGGCGTCAATGAAATGGTGTCCCCTATTTTTATGGTGAGTTGCTTAACAGATTCACCGAAAGCATTGCTGGCTTTTAAAGTTGCGATGTACTTCCCTTTCACGCCAACGGTACCTGTAATGATGCCGGTTTTTGAATCAATACTAAGTCCGGCTGGCAAATTACCGGCGGAAAAAACAATAGGCCGTTCGCCGGTTGCTGCGATGGTGTACAAAAATGGATTGCCCGGTGTAGCACCAAATATGGAGGCTGAATTGATCTTCGGATTTTTTGAAACAGCAGGCGTTAAAATAGTCCGTTCATCGGTATTGGGAATGTTTAAAGGCACCGTTTGGTCGTTCATTACAAATTTTGCGTCTGCCCAATTCGTATAAGTTTTAGTGCCATCCTTTTCAACAATCACCAGCAGGCCTAAACGTTGAATGCCTTTTAGATTAACCGTTACTTTTTCAGGTTCATCACCTAACTTCATACCCACACTTTCAAAAAGGATTTTACGGTCGCCGATCACATAAAACCGGTACTTCACATTTTTCATCCCCCTATCATCTACGCCCACAACCGCAGAAAACTCCTGTCCATTTCCATTGAGCAAAAAAGGCAATACACTGGTAGAATTTACACCAACTCCCCTGCTGTAAATGGTTCCCTTCATGCGGATGGGATCGCCGGAACCGGATGTTTTTGCCAACACCGACGGTATGCCTTCCGAAAAAGTACGGATACTTAAATCATCCATCCAAACTATACTGGCTTGTTGACTGTAAACAGTATGCCCAATACACACCATTAACAACATCAATAGCTTTTCTATTTTACTCATTCGTTAAAATTTTGATTGTTTTTGATACATCAGCGATGATGGACTGCAATTAAGTTTTATATCCGTTGATGCAATAATCACAATATCCGCTGTTTCACCTGTTTGATTTTTCTATCCTTTATTCCATTGCTGTTCATAATGGAAAAGTCGGCTACCCGGTCCAGCACAAAAATGGGGATGCCTGGCAATTTTTGAGCATCCAGGTTTCGGAAGGTAGCTCCCGTTACTTCAGACAGCATCATTGCCGGGCGAAAATCATTTTCTAAAAAACCAACAGTAACGTCATTCATTACAATATTTTTCACATGCCTGATGAAAAATCCGTAAACAGGAATCACTCCAAATTTATTTGGATCGGGATATCGTTTTTCAAACTCCGGCACCTTGGTTTTTGTCATCTCCGCTGTACCGCCTCCCTTGTAGTAAATATGAATATTGCTTAAATGTACATCCTCTATGTTATGCCCGGGAATTCCACTGATGATGGAGCCCGAACTATCATCTACCGCATTGTACACATTTACATTGCTGATCACTATTCTTCTGCATGCCCCTACTACCATATTTTCAGGCGCCCTCATTCTTGCACCAAGCCGGATGAAAAATGGCGAATTGGTAACGTCCCGCATGGTGATGTTGTTAATGGTAATATCCTCCAACAAAGCGCCATCCACGGATTCCAATGCCAGTCCGCGGCAATGATCAAATACACAATTGGAAATAGCAATATTTTGAAAACCACCGTTTGATTCTGTACCCAGTTTTATTCTGCCGGTAGGTGCAAGGCGATAATCTGTTTTATAAGTTCCATCCAACACACTGCCCTCCAAATAACCGCTCACAATACAATTGGTGATGGTTACATTTTTGGTAGGTTTTAAATACCCAAGCGTCAGTGTACTTTTAAGGCAAATCGCATCATCAGAAGGTGAATTGATGGTACAATTTGAAATGTGTACATTCTGACAGCAGTCGATGTCCATGCCATCCCGATTGGTATCCATTTTTACATTATCGACAGTTAAATGATCTACGCCTGTGGCCAATATTCCAAACCATCCACCATGCCGTATGGTAATATCCCGGATCATCACATTGCGGCACAATAATAATGCAATGGATTTATTGGCATAATTACTTCCTTCTTTTACAAAGCCGCCCAACATCCCCCTTCCCCATATTGTGCCATTGCCAATGATCGACACATCGTGCAAATTTTCTCCCCAAATCAAACTGTTATGGAAACGGGTGTGCCCAAAATCCTGGTACAGGTCAAAGATGGGTTTTTCGGCTTTATCGTACTCCGCAGAGTCTGCAGCCGATGCCGCAATGATTACTGCGCCCTGGTCTATGAACATTGTGATATTACTTTTAAGACGGATGGAACCCGATAAATAATTACCGGCCGGAAAATAAACGGTTCCGCCTCCGGCTGCAACTGCCGCATCTATGGTTGCATTAATATCCTTTGTGTCAAGCCTGGTTCCATTCCCCCGTGCACCATAGTCTTTTACGTTAAAAAATGATGGATTTCCACTGCTGCAAAAGGCGGTTTGGGGTGATGAAAAAAAAACTGACATTAAGAAGCCCATTATCTTAATGGATTGCTTTATTACCAATTGATTCATCTTTTTATTTTTTGACTCAGGTTTAAACTTTATTTCTTGTTTTGATAAATTGAAATCCCCACCTTTGATAAACACTTTGATTAAAATGAACCGACCGCCCTTATTTATTCTGATAAATGCGAACTGATTTTGTTGCATCAGCAATCGTTGCCTGCAACCTCTTATTTTGAACAGAAATAAAAACATCTGCCTCCTTGTTAAGCCATATTATTTTTTTTCCATTTTTACTAATCGCAGAAAAACCGGTTGCAGCCAGTTTTACAATATTTCCAAGGTCATCCAATTTTACAGCTGCTAAACCTTTGTAAGACCCGGTGTAGGTTGCACCCCGGTAAATAAAACTAAAAACTGCCGCCGTATTTTTCTGCATCGATTCAGCATTGGTAAACGTGAATGAGCCGGGCTCATTTAGCACACCATCTACCAGATCATTTTTAGGAACACCCAATTTTGCAACATGCTCCAGTGTGTAGGACGTGGCCACTGATTTACTAAAAATAGCTTTCCAGGTATTGCTCATATCCCTTCCATTAAAATCATTGTCTGCATTGCCTTCTACCAATAATTTACCGCCTCGGTTTACATAGTTTTGAAAAAACCGGGTGGTGCTTTCTTTGGCATATTCAGGATTGAGAAATATAACTGCATCAAACGTATAACCATTTAGGATAGGCTTTCCTGCTGCATTCAAATGCAATCTTCCATCGCCAATCACATCCGTAGGAACGGCCGCATGCAGGTATCCATTGTTCCACAATTCCATTGATTTTCTTTCCATCCCCAATTTGTCATTGATATCATACATACCCCTTTGTGAGACGTTGGGATACCAGTTGCAGATGGCTTCCATACCATACACTACCAACAGTTTTACCTGTGGTAAGGAAGGATTAAAATGATTTAATAAGCGGGCTGCATTCTCTACTTTATTTATCTTTTCCAGAGCGACCGGCGTTTCTATTGAAACACCCCATACCTGTCCATCGTTGGCAGCGTGGTAGTGGGTACGAACTCCAAAACGCAGATCACGCAAAGCTTTGGTCCAGATGGTATCCAGGCTCCGGTGGTAATACATATTGTACATCGCATTTGCAGGATAACTCATGCCTACTCCTAATTGAATGGGTGCAGGTGTATCTTCATCTGTATGCCCATAATCTCTTTTAATACTCCACCAGGTTACTCCGGTTTGCCATACTTCATCCCTGTCCAGGTTATTGTGAAATGTGTTGTGCAGACCTATGAACGCATCCTTACCATACAATTTTTTTCCTAAATCATAAACGGCCGTTTCAACATTCAATGTGGCTGTTCGCAACAGACTCATGTATTCATTGATGGCTTTCATTCTGATTGCAGGCTTACCGGTAGGTGCATAACGCATATCAAACAATACCCTATCCAACTCCATTGTGGTAGTAGCTTTCATCTTTTTTGCCATGGCTAAAGCGTACACCCGTTCCCGAAAAACATCGTTGGTTTGCTCCATTATTTTTGGCCGGGCAATCTTCATGTTTTTATATTCATCCAGCCCGATGCCATCAAAGGGAATATCGGCGTATGCCTTAAAAGCATTCGTGATTATGGCGGTGGACTGGTCAGAAAAATTACTACAGCTATTGTAGTAATGTTGAGTAAGAATATAAGCGGTATACCCTTTCAACAAACTACCTGCATTGATGACAAGCCTTACGGAATCCGTAGTATTTTGAGCCAATGCCTTGTTGGTGATTTCTTTCAGCGTGGCAGGATCATAGAAGCCATCGCCCGTTTTTTTAAAGGCATAAATTTTAAACAGTTCACTTCTTAACAGAGTGAACACGTCACGGGCTCCTTTTGCTTTTACTGCATAATCAGCCTTCCCGTTTTCATCCAGCACAACTTCACCTTCCTGCATCAGCCGGTCGGTATTGTCGATCAATACACTCCGGTCAACCTTCCAAATTTGCAATCCTATTTTCAACCCTTTCTGGTGGGCATAAGCAACCAGCTTTTTAAAAACGGGGTGCATGGTTGCTGCATCATAAAAGTCGCAGCCATCCCGTTGGGTTAAAAAGATCAACGTGTACTTACTGAATGCAGCCATGCTATCAATTTTATTTTTCCATGCTTGTTCGGCCATCATATTTGCTGAGAAAAACCAGTAAGCTATCTGGGGATGACTGGCATTATCAAACGAGTTTACATAATTCGCCTTCAGCTCCTGAGCGGGAGCTGACATTTGAAAGCATAATAAAAAGGAAAATAACAGGGCTGGCGCATTTTTCATATTAGCGTTAATAATTACAAGTTTACAATCGTTGAATGAAATGTCAGTGGTAGGAAGCCATCTACTTAGTTTCGGAATGAAATTAGGTTAAACGTTTTAATAAACATTTAATTCAGGATGAAACTTTTACGATAACGATTTCGTAAAATGTACCCATTGATGAGCATGAATCGAAGAGCGTTTATTGGAACCAATTGTATATTATTTTTTTCGTAATAATCGATGGTTTACCTTCAAGCCTGAAATCGGCGGTCTGTATCTTTAAAATAAAAATCATTTTACAATGCAATCGTTTATCCAGTGATTTTTTAGATGCGCTGTCTTTTTTTTAAAGGTACCTTTCGATTTTAGGTGTACCAACCTTTTAGATTAAGCGCCTGAGATTAACTGTCTTGACTTGATAATTTCTTTTAATGCGCCTCTTAGTTTCTATATTAAAAATATTCGCTGCTTCTGGCTAAATTATTTCCCCATTTGTCTTTGTATAATTTTTTGCAGTAAAAAAAACAGTGGATATACCTGTTTGATTATGGATGTATATTGTATTTATTGCATCGTTGGGTTGTATAGATTCAAACACGGATTTAATCAAGATTGATACTGGGTTTCGTAACATTTCTTTGGATAAAAGGTGCTCCAGAAGAACATTGATCGCCAATGGTTACGTTTTTGATGCTCAATTGATGAACGTCATCAGCCATTATAGTTGGCTTGGGATCTTTTTGAAGGGTTTGGATCATAAATCCGTTCACCGATATATGCTTCACATGTCTCAAAAAAAGACCAGCAACCGGTAAATTTTTACAAACAGTAGGTTTGGGATATCCGGTAATCGCCTCAATTACCATATCCATATATTGCAAATAATCCCTTTCTCCAGGCCTCCTATTTGTGTGATATTGAAATTATTCAATTGGATATTTTTGTCTTAACCCCCTAAAGAACTATGTCAAAAGTAAATCGCAAATTCAGCCCCGAGGATCGCTTATCTATTTTGCAGGAAGCAGAAAGAGATGGAGCAGTTGAAACAAGCCGTAAGTACAATTTATCACCCTCGTTATTATCAAAGTGGAAGCAACGCT
>JBDNGV010000463.1:0-2090 GCA_041689125.1 Daejeonella sp. | reverse complement strand
TAAACCTTGCCGCAGGAGGTAGCTTCCGGCTGCTGGTATTTTGAAACGGAACGCCATTTCTTGCCGGAACTAACCGAAGGAAAGGGCTGAACCGACCTATACTATACAGGTATTGCTTTCAATAATCAAATTAATTGGCTCCAGAATCTTGTATGACCAATTTTAACCGTTTTAATTTAACCTTCCTTATATCGAATCTCAGGTTTATAGTGTTTATTGACGATTATCAAATATCAATTAATTGTTATCAGTTATTGATCGTCTTTCCTAGATTAGCACAACAGAGGAATATGTTCAATTTATTATGTTTTTTGAGTTTATCTTTCCTTCAAAACTTTTATGCCATAAAACAGATTTCTCCACGCAGCTCAATATTTTTAAACGGAAAAATATTGCTCGCGTGTTCGAAATGACGGCAATCCCTCATTCTCAACTTTCAATTGTCAACTAAATTATTGATGGCACGTTTATTGGATCATATCCAACAATTAAACAAAAAAATATGAAAAGATTAATCATTGCTTTTTTATCCGGATTTATTGCTTTTTCTGCAGCACCGGCCAGCGCTCAGATAAGTGTCAATGTAAATCTTGGTGCTCAGCCTGAATGGGGGCCCGCCGGTTACAATCGTGCAGACTATTATTACTTGCCTGATATTGAAACCTACTATTATGTGCCAAAGCGCCAGTTTATTTATCGTGAAAATGATAGATGGTTGTTTACGTCCGCTTTACCTTCCCGCTATCGCGGATATGACCTAAATAACGGATATAAAGTGGTTATGAACACCTCGCGTCCTTATCAGTATTTTAGTTCACACAAAGTGAAATATGCAAAATACAAAGGTTATAAAGGGAAACAATCAGTCATCAAGAATAGTAATGATTCTAGATATTCAAGTGGTAATTCAGGTAAATCTCATTCCAAAGGAAATAATGGGAAATCTGGTGGGAAAGGAAAAAATTAATACAAAGTAGAGAACTGAGAATGGAATTTGAGATAATTGTCCACTCTCAATTCTCCATTCTCAACTAATAAAAGATTTTGCTTTTTCAAGTGCGGCAGCAATCCCTGAACTATCCTTACCACCTGCTGTAGCAAAGAAAGGCTGTCCGCCACCGCCACCCTGAATTTCTTTAGCCAATTCACGTACAATATTTCCCGCATTCAAATTCCTGTCCTTGACTAGGTTTTCAGATACCATCACTGTTAGGCTTGGTTTTCCATCAATATCGGTAGCCAAAACCAGGAACAGATCATTTATCAAGTCCTTCACAGCATAAGCTAGGCTTTTTACCGCATCGGTATTAGGCAATTCTACCCGTTGAGCAATCAGATTAATACCATTTATCAGAACAGCTTTTTTGACAAGTTCATGCTTCAAACCTTCAGAACGCGCAAGAATAGTTTTTTCTATTTCCTTTTTCAAGCGATTATTCTCTTCAACTAAAGACTCAACTGTTTTTAGAAGATCGCTCGGGTTTTTAAGAAGGTCTTTTAATCCCTTAATCTGTCCATTCTGAGTATTAATGTAATTCTCAGCAGTTTCAGCTGTAATTGCTTCAATCCTTCTAACACCAGCGGCCACCGCACTTTCTGAAATAATCTTAAAATAGCCGATCTGTCCGCTCGATTTAACATGCGTACCACCGCATAGTTCTTTAGAAAAATGATCATCAAATGTGATCATTCGAACATAATCTCCGTACTTTTCACCAAATAGAGCGGTTACTCCGGAATCAATGGCTTTTTGGTAAGGTACATTCCGCTTTTCTTTCAATGGAATATTCTCCCGGATTTTACGGTTAACAATACTCTCAATTTCAGAAAGTTCAATATCTGCAAGCTTGGAAAAATGTGAAAAATCGAAACGCAAGTAATCTGAATTAACCAATGAACCTTTTTGATTCACATGATCACCCAACACCTGTTTTAATGCTGCATGCAAAAGGTGAGTAACTGAATGATTGCTTTCTGTTGCAATCCTTTTCTGTTGATCAACAACCGCATAAAACAATCCGGAAAGATTATCCGGGATTTCATCAAGAAAATGAACGATCAATCCGTTTTCTTTTTTGGTATCTGTTACC
>JBDNGV010000462.1:0-23963 GCA_041689125.1 Daejeonella sp. | reverse complement strand
TACCCAATGTCTATTGTGGAAGCAAAAGTGGTTGGGGTGATGCACATGGTTGATAATGGTGAACAGGATGATAAAATTATTGCTGTTGCCAAAAATGATATGTCAGTTAATTACATTGAGGATCTTAAAGAATTACCTCCACATACTATGACGGAGATTGTTAGGTTTTTTCAGGATTATAAGGCATTAGAACACAAAAATGTTAGCATTGAACATTTGCTTGGTAAAAACTATGCCTATAAAGTCATCAAAGAAAGTCTGCAATTATATAAGACCACATTTTTAAATAAATAATTTAACATGGGCCTTGCGCTGTTTTTTACATTTTTCCTTGTTTTTTTAAATGGTTTTTTTGTTGCTGCTGAATTTGCATTGGTTAAAGTGCGGGCTTCGCAGATTGAAATTAAAGCCAAAACCGGAAGTAAGGTAGCCAAGATAGCCAAGCACATGACCCAACATCTGGACGGTTATCTTGCCGCAACACAGTTAGGAATTACGCTGGCATCATTGGGATTAGGCTGGGTCGGAGAAGAAGTAATGACTGAAATTGTCAGTAAATTCTTCAATTTTTTAAATATAGATATGTCATCCTCAGTGGCAACAAATATTGGCCATGTTCTCGCTTTTGCGATTATTACAGTATTGCATATCGTGTTTGGTGAGCTAGCTCCAAAGTCTCTGGCAATTCAGCGTCCTATCGGTACAACCATGGGGATCGCTTTACCTCTTCATTTCTTCTATCTACTGTTCAGACCTTTTATCTGGATGCTTAACGGCTTTGCAAATTTTATACTCAAATTATTGGGTATCAGTACAATAGGTGGACATGAAGCACATCATAGTTCCGAAGAATTGCAGTATCTTCTGGATCAGGGTAAAGAAAGTGGAGCACTCGAAACCAATGAGCACGAACTCATAAAAAATGTGTTTGATTTCAACGATCGTGTGGTAAAAAATATCATGGTACCTAGAACCAAAATATCAGGTATCGAACTGAACACCCCCCATAAAGAAGTGCTGGATATAATTATTCGAGAGGGATATTCCAGGATTCCAGTTTATGTTGAAACAATTGATAAAATTGTTGGTATAGTCCACGCTAAGGATATTTTACCACTTTTAGCACAAAATAAGGAGTGTGTTCTGAAAGAAATTATCCGTACACCATATTTTATACCTGAAACAAAAAAGATTAATGATCTTTTAAGTGAATTGCAGTTGAAACGTATTCAGATTGCTATTGTTTTGGATGAATTTGGTGGCACTGCAGGTATGGTGACCGCTGAAGATATTGTTGAAGAACTTGTTGGTGATATTCAGGACGAATACGATGAAGAAAAGCCAATTGTTGAAAGAGTATCTGCGAGTGAATTTATCATCGATGCTACCGCTTCAATATATGATGTAAATGAATACCTTCCACATGATCTCCCTGAAGATGGCGACTATGATACTGTAGCCGGACTTGTTAGTGAGATTTTTGGAAAGATTCCTGATGTTGGAGAAGCCAGTGAGTTTAATGGATATGTGATTACCATTTTAAAGAAGGCTGATCAGAATGTTGAATCTGTCAAACTCGAGTTAGTAATTAACAGCGAGGATGCGGTAGATATTCATTAACCCGGAGGTCTGTAAATGCATATTTTCTATACACCTGATATTAATTCTGATACTTATATCTTGAATGAAGAAGAGAGCAAACATTGTATTAAAGTTTTAAGGCTAATAAAGGGAAGCCCGCTTAATCTTGTTGACGGGAAGGGTAGCTTTTATGATGCAATTGTAGAAGATGCCCATCCCAAAAGAACAAAAATTAATATTCTTCGTGTTCAAGAAAATTATGGCAGGAGGAATCATTACTTACACATTGCCATAGCCCCAACCAAGAACATTGAACGTTTGGAGTGGTTTCTGGAGAAAGCAACTGAAATCGGAATTGACGAGATTAGCCCAATTATATGCGATCGTTCAGAGCGCAAAGATGTTAAAACAGAGCGTCTGAACAAGGTAATCACCTCTGCAGTTAAACAATCTATTAAAGCATTTCATCCAAAGTTAAACGAGGTCGAGCTCTTCAGTGATTTCATACTTAAATTTAAGAGCAGCAATAAATTTATTGCTCACTGTATCGAAAGTAAAAAATCGGCTATTAAAGATCAATTCAAACTCAATTCTGATTATCTTGTAATGATAGGCCCTGAGGGAGATTTCAGTTCCACTGAGCTTGATTTAGCTTTGAAACATAATTTTGTACCCATAAGTTTGGGCGATTCAAGATTAAGGACTGAAACAGCAGCTCTCGAAGCTTGTTTCGAAATTAATTTTTTAAACAGATGAAATATATTAAAAGCAATTCTTTTCTGATCATGCTTTTTCTTTCTTTTGGGATATTTTTTTCATTTCGAGCCCCCACCTATAAAATTGCCAAGATGAAATATAATGGGGGTGGAGATTGGTATGCCAACCGGACAGCCCTTCCCAATCTCATTAGTTTTTGCAATAAAAATTTAGGAACTAATTTTGATACTGAGGAAGCCATAGTAGAGGCCGGAAGCATTGATCTTTTCAATTACCCATTTGTCTATCTGACAGGCCATGGTAATATTGTGTTCTCTGATCAGGAAGCACTAAATATCCGTAAGTATTTAATCGGTGGTGGATTTTTGCATATTGATGATAATTATGGTCTTGATCAATTCATTCGTCCGCAAATGAAGAAGGTTTTTCCTGAGCTTGATTTTTTAGAATTGCCATCAAATCACATTCTTTATAATCAAAAATTTAAATTTCCGACAGGTCTTCCAAAGATTCATGAGCATGATGGGAAGCGGCCTCTGGGCCTTGCGCTAATTTACAAAGGAAGAATAGTTTGTTATTACACTGTTGAATGCGATCTTGGTAATGGCTGGGAAGATGCAGGAACTTATGCCGGCGATTCCGAAGATACCCGACAAAGAGCGCTAAAAATGGGATCTAATCTCGTTCAATACGCCTTAACTCAATAATTATATGCTTAAGATAAAGGTAAATGACAAATTCAGTTTTGAAGTTAATTCAGACAAGAATTTAACAATAATCAATGGTCAAGAGATCAAGACAGACATGGTCAGAATAGATGATCGTAACGTTCACATATTATACAACAATAAGTCTTATAATGTAGAGGTGATAGGAATAAATAAAGATGAAAAATCTTGCTCTGTTAAGGTCGGATCAAATATTTATTACATGCAAATGACCGATCAGTTTGATGAGCTTTTGCATCAATTGGGAATGGATAATTTAAAAGCAGCTAAGGTTTCAGAAATCAAAGCTCCAATGCCCGGACTGGTTATTAGGATTTTGACTGCCGAAGGCGAATACGTAGAAAAAGGAGGAAATTTGTTTGTTCTTGAAGCTATGAAGATGGAAAATATTATAAAGGCTCCTGCGGATGTAAAAATTAAATCAGTCAAAATTAAACCGGGTGATAAGGTTGAAAAGAATCAAGTTGTGATGATTTTTTCCTGATTCTAAGTGAAAATTGTTTTTTCTGTGGATAAGGACTTTATTCCTTTAATAATATTTCTTCCTGCAAATAAATATTGTTTATTTTTTAGCATATTTAGGCTTAATTAACAAGGATAGTCTCAATGGCGATAGAAATTAAAACTAAGGGTGAATTATACGATGTTTGTATTGTTGGTTCGGGTGCCGGTGGCGGTATGGCGGCGAAAGTGTTAACCGAAGCCGGTCTAAAAGTAGCATTACTAGAAGCAGGTCCTGATTATGATCCTGCAAATCCTGAACAACAAACACAACTTAAATGGCCTTATGAGTCACCCCGTAGAGGTGCTGGTACGAATCGTGCCTTTGGTGATTTTGATGCAGCTTATGGGGGATGGGAAATAGAGGGAGAACCTTACACAAAAAAGAATGGAACTGAATTCGACTGGTTCAGATCACGGATGCTTGGTGGACGGACCAATCATTGGGGAAGGATCTCCCTTCGTTTTGGCCCAAAAGATTTTAAGCGTTATGATTTTGATGGCTTAGGGGATAATTGGCCTATAGGTTATGAGGATGTAAAGCCTTACTATGATCGTATTGATAAAATGATTGGTGTGTTCGGCACCAAAGAAGGAATTTATAATGAGCCGGATGGTTATTTTCTTCCTCCTCCAAAGCCAAGGCTTCATGAACTGATGATCAAGAAGGCTGCTAATAAAATCGGAATTCCGGTTATTCCTTCTAGACTTTCTATTTTAACTAGGCCGGTAAATAAGGACCGAGGTTCATGTTTCTTCTGTAATCAATGTAGTCGTGGCTGTTCAGTACATGCTGATTTCTCATCATCTACCTGCCTTGTTAAACCTGCAAGGAAAACAGGGAACGCTGATGTTTATGTTAATGCCATGGCACGTGAGGTACTTACCGACCGTGAAGGAAAAGCTACCGGTGTATCTTATGTTGACAAAACTGATATGCAGGAATACCAAGTAAATGCTAAAGTTGTTGTTCTAGCGGCTAGCGCTTGCGAATCTGCCAGATTGCTATTAAACTCTAAATCGACTGCACATCCAAATGGTTTGGCCAATTCCAGCGGGATGGTGGGTAAATATCTTCATGATTCTACCGGGGCATCACGCGGTGCATTTATCCCTCAGTTAATGGACAGGAAACGCTATAATGAGGATGGTGTTGGTGGGCTTCATCTCTATATTCCATGGTGGCTTGACAATAAAAAACTTGATTTTGCACGCGGATATCATATTGAATTCTGGGGTGGTCTTGGTATGCCTTCCTACGGTTTCGGTTTCGGAATGGAAAAAATGAATGGAACATTTCCAGGAATAGATGGTAAAATGAAAGCTGCAGGTGGTTATGGATCCTCTTTAAAAGATGATTACCGCAGATATTATGGATCAACAGTTGGCTTTGCCGGTCGTGGAGAGAGCATCCCTAGAATTGAGAATTACTGTGAAATTGATCCTGATGTAGTTGATAAATATGGAATTCCTGTTTTGAAATTTAATTATAACTGGACAGATCAGGAAATCAGGCAGGCCAAACATATGCAGGAAACTTTTGAAGAGATAATCGATTCAATGGGAGGTGTTGCCAGCGGAGTAAAACCTGGCGAGGATAAGAAGTATGGTTTGGCAGCACCCGGAAGGATCATTCATGAGGTTGGAACTACCCGAATGGGCGATGATAAGAATAAGTCGGTACTAAATAAATTCAATCAGGCTCATGATGTAAAAAATCTATTTGTGGTTGACGGTGGTGCATTTGTTTCTCAGGCTGATAAAAATCCAACCTGGACCATTCTTGCTCTATCCTTACGCGCATCAGAATATATCGTTGACCAATTAAAAAAGCAAAATATTTAATAAGATGAACAGAAGAGATTCACTCAAAGCACTTGCTGTTGGAACAGTTAGTGTCGGTACCCTGATTACTGCCTGTGATAAGAAGGATGGTGTTCAGTCTGCTGGAGAAGGAAAGGCCGGATTATATGGCCGTACAGCTGAAGAAAAACTTATTGATGAGAAACTGAATGCCGAAAAGTTCTTCAGTCCGGCTGAGCTAGCTACAATTACAATATTATGCGATATCATCATCCCCCGGGACGAAAAATCTGGGAGTGCAAGTGATGCAAAAGTACCCGAGTTCATTGAGTTTATTGTAAAAGATCAGCCCAGATATAAAATTCCAATGAGAGGTGGATTAAAATGGCTTGATGTAAAGTCGCTTAAACTTTTTAAAACCTCATTTGCTGAGGGTTCTAAAACGCAACAGCTAGAACTCGTTGAACTGATTGCATTTCCAGAGAAGGCCACTCCAGAAAATACTGCAGGAGTAAGTTTTTTTAATACGATGCGCAACTTAACAGCCACCGGATTTTTCACAAGTAAAGTAGGTATTGAAGATATGCAATACAAAGGAAATCAACCAAATGCTTGGGATGGTGTTCCTGATGATGTATTGAAACAATACGGGCTTGAATATGATGCAAAAACTCTTGCAGAATGTCTTAAAGCAGAAGATAGAGGTATAATGATGACTTGGGATTCTTGACAAGTTGTAAGTGATAAGTTTTAGGTTATACGTTATACGTTTTGTAATAGGCGATATAGAGTGTTAATTGTCTTTTTATTCCATGTGCTTTGGTATTTAGTTTAAATTTCTTTCTACGAATTAAAATTGTTTTGTTGTGATTTTTTAATGGTCACGTATTCTTAATGTATTGTTCACATTAACAGAGTTCTTTTATAGAACTTAGTAAAAAGCAGTTAATTCTTTTACTATTCAGACTAAAAATATCTTCACAATGAACCTTTTAAAAAGAACTCACGACATTTTTTTTGTTAATCTATTGATTATCGGTTTGTTATTGCTGTCTAACAAAGCCGTGTCTCAGACAGTTCCTAATAACAAGGATCCTTCAAAAGTACTCCTGCCAAATGGCTGGTCATTAAGTCCGGCCGGACGCTCAATGCAATTAGGTGATCTGCCATTGAATATTCAAATATCTCCATCTCAAAGATTGATGGCTGTAACTAATAACGGGCAGAGCAAGCATAGTATTCAATTAATTGATCCCAAAGCTGAAAAGCTTCTCTATGAACAGCCAATTGCAAAGGCTTGGTATGGGCTGAAGTTCAGTGCTGATGAAAAAAAGTTATATGCATCAGGTGCTAATGATAATATCATTCTGATCTATCCAATTGTTAATAGAAAATTGGCGAAGGCAGACACACTTGTGCTTGGAAAGAGCTGGCCAACCGAAAGGATTGGTCCAACCGGATTGGAAGTTGATGATGCCAAGAAGCGGCTATATACTGTAACGAAGGAGAATAATTCGCTGTACGTTTTTGATCTCGGAACAAAGAAACTTTTACATAAAGTGAATCTTGGTTCTGAAGCTTATGATTGTCTCTTATCACCTGATAAGAGTAAATTGTATATTTCACTGTGGGGTTCAGACAAGCTCGCTGTTTATGATACCAAAACGAATCGTATAACTTCAGAGATATTCACTGAGAACCACCCAAATGAAATAATTCAGAACAGAAATGGCAGATATTTATTTGTCGCCAACGCGAATGATAACTCAGTTTCTGTAATAGACACAAAAGTTGGAAAGGTCATTGAAGTTATTTCTACCGCCCTTTATCCCACCAGACTGACTGGTTCAACTACAAATGGACTTGCGCTTTCGGAAGATGAGAAAATACTTTACGTGGCCAATGCCGATAATAACTGTCTTGCTGTTTTTAATGTTTCTATACCAGGAAAAAGCAGTTCGAAGGGTTTTATTCCAACAGGATGGTATCCGACAAATGTGCGAGTAGCCGGGAAAAAAATATTTGTTTCAAATGGAAAGGGATTTAACTCAATGGCTAACCCATTTGGTCCTCAACCTGTAAAAAAGACCGATAATAGTGGAGTACATACCGGTATTACTGAGCAAAAGGAGGTTCAATATATAGGTGGACTTTTTAAAGGAACGCTTTCGATTATCGACCAGCCGGGTGACTCAAAACTGGAATCATTTTCCAAACAAGTTTATGCGAACACTCCTTATAATAAACAAACTGAAACTCTTTCAAAAGGACTTAAAGATAATCCGGTACCCAATATTCAGGGTGGAAAATCACCGATTAAATATGTCTTTTATGTAATTAAAGAAAATCGTACTTACGATCAGGTTTTTGGAGATATAAAGGAAGGTAATGGAGATCCTAAGCTTTGTATCTTCCCCGAAAAAGTAACTCCAAATCACCATGCTTTGGCGAAGGAGTTTGTACTGCTTGACAACTTTTATGTTGATGCTGAGGTTAGTGCTGATGGGCATAATTGGAGTATGGCAGCTTATGCAACCGACTACACTGAAAAAACATGGCCAACTAGTTACGGAAGCAGGGGTGGTACTTATGATTATGAAGGTAGCCGCAAAATAGCTTACCCGCGTGATGGATATATCTGGGATTATTGCAAGCGTGCAGGAATAAGTTACCGTAGTTACGGGCAGTTTACGACTAAGGATGGTGCAACTACAGAATCGCTTATTGGGAATATTGCAACAAAATTTCCGCCCTATAATCTGGATATAAAGGATATTGACAGAATCACTGCTTTTAAATCTGATTTCGATTCATTGTTGGCAATTAACGCAGTTGCAAAGTTCAATACAATACGGATTGGGAATGATCACACTAGCGGACAACGAATAGGAAAACTCAGTCCTACAGCTCAGGTAGCAGATAATGATCTCGCATTAGGTCTGCTTGTGGAACATATTTCAAATAGTAGCATCTGGAAAGAATCAGCAATTTTTGTTCTGGAAGATGATGCTCAGAATGGTCCTGATCACGTGGATGCACACCGCTCACCTGCATTTGTAATTAGTCCTTATACCAAGCGAAGTTCAGTAAACAGCACCATGTATTCTACTTCCGGAATGCTCAGAACTATAGAGCTGATCTTAGGTTTGCCTCCGATGAGTCAGTACGATGCGGCTGCTGTTCCAATGTCTGATTGTTTTACTTCAATACCGGATCTCAGACCATACCAAGTGAAGCCTTCTAATGTTGACTTAGAACAACGTAACACTGCATGGAATAAAAGTGCAGAGCGTTCACAGGAATGGAACTTTGCAAGAGAAGATGCTGCGCCGGATCTGGATTTGAACGAAGTGGTTTGGAAATCAGTTAAGGGAGAAGATTCTGTTATGCCGGCACCCCGCAGAAGCGCATTTCTAAAGCTCGAGCAAAAAAAAGGAGATGATGATTAATTGTCGCTAAACCTTCAAATTAGTTCTAATTTCTATTTTTTAATTATGTCAAGAATAATTATTACCCTTATCATTTTGTTTCTGTCTGCAAGTCTTTTCGGACAGAGTATAAGAGGGAAAATATACACACAGAATACGAAAAAAGGCTTGATGGGGGTCAGTATCAGCCTTCAAGGAACAAACTCTAAAGTTGCGGCAACGGATGAGAAGGGAGGATTTAATTTTCAGAATATTAAATCTGGAACATACACCATTAAAGCAAGCTATGTTGGTTACATACCCTATCACGATACATTGATTCTTAATAATGAAGACCTTAATCTTGAAATATTCCTTGTAAATCAACTTGGTGTTCTTCCGGAGGTGCAGATTTTGTCAGCCTCTCGCCGGAATACTTCTTCACTCCGTCTACCTTTTGCGTCCGGAGTATTAAATCTTCCGGCACAGTCTGAAAATATCCCACGTACTGTACCTGAATCCTTAAATATAATTCCAGGGGTATTTGTTCAAAAAACGAATCATGGGGGTGGATCTCCTTTCATCAGGGGTCTAACCGGTAACCAAACATTGATTCTTATTGATGGGATTAGATTAAATAATTCCACATTCAGATATGGCCCAAATCAGTATTTAAATACAATCGATCCATTTTCTGTTAATAAAATTGAAGTATTAAGAGGAAGTGGTTCTGTTCAGTATGGTTCTGATGCTATCGGTGGCGTTATACAGATTTTTACAAAAGATCCTGGATATTCCACTGAAAATTCCTTCAAAGGAGGTGTTACAGGCAGATTTGGAAGCGCTAATATGGAGCAATCCGGTAGTGCTGAGTTGAATTACTCCACCAGTAAAATGGTTCTTTCAGGAATTTTAGGTAAAAAGAATTTTGGGGATCTGATTGGAGGTGATACTACAGGCAGACAAACCCCATCGGGTTACTCCCAGTCGGATGCTAGTTTAAAATTCAAATTCAAAGTTTCTGGCAATTCCGAACTTATTCTTGCCAATCAATTCGTGCAACAAAATGATGTCGATGTTTATCATAAGGTAAAACTGGAGAATTTCAATATTAATAAAATGGGGCTTCAGGGCAGGAACCTGAGTTATCTGAAATATAGTATTGACCAGAGATCGTCAATCTTTAGAAAAATAGATTTTACAGGATCTTTAAATGCAACGGTAGAAGAACGAAACACCCAAAGAAACTCTAGCCAATCCATTGGTTTGGAAAGGGACAAGATCAAAACTTCAAATTTAGGCATTGAGGTTTTCTCAGATATCAAGGAGAATTGGACGGTTAACAGTGGTTTGGAATATTATAGAGATAAGGTCAACAGTATCCGGAACACGAGAAATTCCCAGAGCGGCTTAACTAACGAACAGAGAGGATTATATCCCAATAATTCACTTTATTCAAATACTTCAGTTTATTCACTCCATCACCTAACTCTTGGTAACTTTAATATTGAAGGCGGACTAAGATACAACTGGTTGCAGGCTACTATCATTGATAAAGATCTTGGTCAGATGAAAATAGATCCTAGTGCATTTGTATGGAATTCAGGAGTTAATTATTCCATTGGAAAGCACCATTTGTACACTTCGTTTAATACTGGTTACCGTGCTCCGAATATCGATGATATGGGAACTCTTGGTATTGTGGATTTCAGATATGAGGTACCGGCCTATGCTCTCAAGCCTGAAAAAAGTTATAATTCAGAAATCGGTTATAAATACTTTACAAAGAATTTTAGTTTTGGTACTGCATTCTACCGAAATAAGTTGAGTGATTTGATCAACAGAGTTCAAACAAGCCAAGTAATTGATGGATATAAGGTTTATATAAAAGAAAATACTGATAATGCGGTGATTAAGGGAGTAGAAGGTTTCGCAGAATTTCAGGCTTCACAGAATTTATTCTTTGATATGTTTGCATCATTTAATCATGGCAGGAACATATCCAAAGGAGAGCCACTGAGGAGAGTACCCCCTTTGAATGGTAATATTTCAATGAAATATAAAATGAATAAATTTTACATGAAGACTGAGTTGGGCTGGGCAAACAAACAGGAGCGTCTTGCTCAGGGTGATAAAGATGATAATAGAATTCCTAAGGGTGGTACTCCTGGTTGGAAAGTTTTAAATATATATTCTGGATATTCTTTGAAAAGTATTCAGTTAAGATTAAGTGCTCAGAATCTTTTCAATGCCGACTATCGTACACATGGCAGTGGAATTAATTCCGTAGGAAGAAGTCTTTGGATGAGTCTTGCTTATGATTTTTGAAACCTCATTTAATACCGGGCCAATAAATTAATCTCAAAAAATCAGGACATTCCTTAAACAATCATTTGAGGCTTTCTACTTTTAGCTTTCCTCTTTCTGCCTTTCCTCTTTCTGCCTTTCCGCTTTCCGCTTTCCGCTTTCCTCTTTCTGCCTTTCCGCTTTCCGCTTTCCGCTTTCCGCCTTTCCGCTTTTTATTTCGACTTACCCTGCGCTTTTGATTTAGGCTGGCTAAACTGTGGCTTACCCTTTGTCATGATTTCAGGTGCGCCAACCAGAGTCATTGCAGAGCGGAATCCCATTTCTGCGCTAGTTTCATCTTGTTGCATAAATCTTCTGGTAGCAGGATTTAGCCAGTATGCCCTATCATTCCATGATCCGCCTTTATAAACTCTTGAGCGATCATTTACAAGGGTTGTAATTCCGTAAAGGGCGGTAACAACGGTATCCAGATGACCTCGGAAATCAGGGTTATAGGGTTTACCTGCAATGGCAGATGAATCAACAGCAGCGGCATCATTTTGTAGTTCAGCCCATTTTTGTTTCTTGCCTGTTTTAGCCGGATCTTTTATCGGACGTCCATATTTATCTTTTGCATAGATACCCTTATCTCTGTCGGATAAACGTTTGTTAACAAACTCATTTCCCCTAAACGGATTGAAATCATTGAAATCTTCAAAACTTAATTTCCTGTAAACATCAGCTGTCCATTCATTCACATTTCCTGCCATATTGTACAAGCCAAAGTCATTTGGTACATAACTTCTTACCGAACCGGTAATATCTGCCTTATCATTAAGGTATCCACCTGTACCCATATTGTCACCCTCACCACGCTTGAAGTTGGCCAGAATCATACCTTGAGTACGTTTTTTGGGAGACCTTACTCCTAAGCCATTCCATGGATATATTCTACCGTCGGCAATGTTTTCATATTCAGTGTTTCCTGCTAAAGCCAATGCAGCATATTCCCACTCTGCTTCAGTTGGTAAACGATAAGGTTGTTTTAATACCCCATCTTCCAAACGAACCGGTCTGACAACACCCTTTGTATTAGCGGCTGTTCCGGTTGAAACTGCACTTGGATTAAGATCTTTTTTCATCTTTTTTCCGTCAATTCCTTCACCACGATATTGCCCGTTCAGGTAAATATCTGTGCTGAAAGGATCTGCGGTAGTTGAAACCGAAGTTGCAGTTCCAGATTTACCCGCACCGCCCATTAGTGTTTTAAAGTCGATTAAATAACCTTTACTTCTCAAGATTTCTTCATTCACACGGTCAGTTCGCCATTCGCAATAAGCATTTGCCTGTTCCCAAGTTACCCCAACTACAGGGTAGTCCTGAAATGCCGGATGCCGAAGGTAATTATTTACATGGGGCTCGTTGTATGAGAGAGGTTGCCTCCAAACAAGTGTATCGGGCAAAGCATTATAATAATATTCTGCATCAGTGGAATAATTACGTTTGATCCAATAAAGATATTCCAGCCAGTCAACGTTTGAAACTTCGGTTTCATCCATGTAGAAAGATGCTACTGTTACCCTACGTCTCACATTATCAAACTCATATCCTAAATCCTGGTTCAAACTTCCACCCATAGCAAAAGTACCACCTTCAATCGCGATCAAACCTGGTCCAGGACCAGCCTTTATTTTGCTATTGACTTCGAAACCTCCATTGTACTTATTATTATAAGCCATTCCTGTTTTGGAAGATTGGCCTGTTTTTGCTTTTTTATTGCAGGATGAGAAAATCCCAAGAAGCATTATCGCTGCTAAAAAATAAATTGAAATTCGTTTCATTACTATTTGATGTAATTGGAGCATTAATTTTTTAAAAGTACAAAATTGGACTTATATCCCCAATGGATTTATTTCTTAAATAATGTCAAAAGGTGGTTCCCTAGTCAACCGAAAAAAGTTTGAATAAGGTTACAAATCAATATACGTTAATTCGTTTTACAAACGTTATTTATTGATTAATATTTTATTTTACTTTATCAATTTTCTGTGCTAAATAATTTTAAAAAACTTATAATGCTGAAAATCAAATAATTATAATAATTATGATTTAAAATCATAAGAACAAAGTTAGGAAAGAAATTTTTGGTTTTCAGTTAAATTATTCCGGCATCTTTAAAGAATAATTCTTTTTAATAGCTATATTTGAAACACAGTAACGTATAGATTTGAGTGATTTCTTCTAAGTTAATGATAAACAAACTCTCGTTTTGTAATTATTTTATCTTTTTTATTGTCTCTGTACCTGCTTTGGCACTGTCGCAGCCCACTCAGTCTGATGGAAAGCGAACCAATACCATTCAAACGGCGGCTCCGTTTTTATTGATCACACCCGATGCCCGGTCCGGTGCAATGGGTGACGTAGGCGTCGCAATTTCACCAGATGCAAATTCCATGCATTGGAATCCGGCTAAGTTGGCATTTCTTGATAAACCCACTGGTCTTGCAGTATCTTACACTCCTTGGCTTCGGAATCTAGTTCCTGATGTTGATCTGGGCTTTCTGACAATTTATCATCAATTAGATGAAAGAAATACTATTGCCGGGGCATTAAGGTATTTTTCTTATGGTTCTATACAATTGACAGATAATAGTCAAAATGACATTGGTGTTTATAGTCCTAATGAATTTTCTGTAGAGGGTTCTTTTTCAAGAAAGTTCGGAGATGGATTTTCTCTTGGAACTGCTTTGAGATACATCCGCTCAAGTTTAAGTAACGGACAGTTTAATGGACAAGATATACAACCTGCAACTGCTCTTGCTGCAGATGCTTCTGCTTATTATAAAACTGGTACATTTTTGTTGGGAAAAGATGCAGAGTTAGCTTTAGGTATGAATCTGTCCAATATCGGGTCAAAGATGAGTTATACAAATGGAGGGACTAAGTCCTTTCTTCCTACTAATATGAAAATTGGCGCGGCTACGACTTTTCTTATTGATGTCTTAAATCAGTTTACCGTTGCACTTGATATGAACAAATTGCTTGTTCCAACCAATCCCATCAGGGATATAAATGATAATATTATTGATGGGAAGGACCCCGACCGTTCTGTACCTTCCGCAATTTTCAGCTCTTTCAGTGATGCGCCGGGGGGGTTTTCTGAAGAATTAAGCGAGATAAGTTTTTCTCTTGGTACAGAATATTGGTACAATAAACAATTTGCCCTTCGGGCTGGGTATTTCTATGAAGCCCCAACAAAGGGCGACAGAAGATACCTTACACTCGGAGCGGGCTTAAAATACAATGTATTTAATCTTGATTTCGCATATTTACTGGCAAATCAACAGACCAGCCCTTTAGCACAGACACTGCGCTTTTCGCTCGTATTCAATTTCGAAAAATAGTTTCATGAAGATCAGGGTTGGATTTGGGTTTGATGTACATCAATTAGTTGAAAATCATCCCTTTGTTTTAGGAGGAGTTAAATTAGAACATTATTCAGGGGCTTTCGGTCATTCTGATGCAGATGTTCTTGTACATGCCATTTGTGATGCACTGCTTGGTGCAGCAAACCTGCGAGACATAGGCTATCATTTTTCCAATACAGATGATCGCTGGAAAGGGATTAGCAGTCTTATTCTTTTAACAGAATGTGTCAAATTGCTCAATGAGAGAGGCTGGAATATTGGTAATATCGATGCCATGTTATGCCTTGAAGCCCCGAAAATAAACCCTCATATTCCCGAAATGAAAGTTAAGATATCTCATGCTGCCGGGATTAGTCAAGATGATATATCGATCAAAGCAACTACAAATGAAACGATGGGATTTATTGGCAGAAAAGAGGGCTTAGTGGCTTATGCGGTTTGTTTAATTGAGAGAAATTAAAGAAGCCTTAGTTTTTTCCTGAATCCGGAATATTAATTTCGTTGAAGTCAACCGAACATTTACCGCAATTACTTGCACAACCTTTTTCAGTGTTCATATTCTTGTATAACATCCGACCTATGTATATGATAGCCAGAAGGAATAAAAGTATTACCAAAATCAGTTGATAGTCCATGTAACAAAAATACAAAATATCTAATATGGCACAGTCAGGCGAGAGTAAATTATAAAGTACGACTAAATTATTTAAAACCTTAATTTATCTGGAATTGAATATAAAATCTGCCCTTAAGCTTCTTCAATCGCTACAGTAAAGCTCTTCACTTCATAAAGAGGACTAATTATGAACCCTTTATGCTTCTGATTTGGCACATTTTATAAAAATATCCTTATTAAATCGTACATTTGCAAAAAATTTAAAGAGTAATTTTTTAATGCAAAAAATAAGAAACATAGCGATCATCGCTCACGTTGACCACGGTAAAACTACATTGGTTGATAAAATTTTACACCAAACTAATTTGTTCCGTGATAATCAGGACACCGGGGATCTGATACTTGATAGCAATGATCTTGAACGTGAACGTGGTATTACTATCGTTTCAAAGAATGTTTCTGTAAACTATAAGGGTGTCAAAATTAATATTATTGATACTCCCGGACACGCCGACTTTGGTGGTGAGGTTGAACGGGTACTAAAAATGGCAGATGGGGTTATCCTATTAGTTGATGCCTTTGAAGGTGCAATGCCTCAAACCCGTTTTGTAACTCAGAAGGCTCTTTCTTTAGGATTGAAACCAGTAGTTATTGTGAATAAGGTAGATAAAGAAAACTGTCGCCCGGAAGAAGTTTATGAATCAATTTTCGAATTATTCTTCAATTTAGAGGCCACAGAAGATCAGCTTGATTTTCCGGTTCTTTACGGTTCTTCAAAGCAGGGCTGGATGAGTGAAGACTGGAAAGTCCAAACGGAAGATATTACACCATTGCTAGATACTGTTTTGGAGCATATTCCACCGGCACCAAGTTTTGATGGAACCCTTCAAATGCAAATCACTTCTCTGGATTATTCATCGTTCGTAGGCCGTATCGCAATCGGACGTGTTGCAAGGGGAGTAATCAAAGAAAATCAACCTGTTTCCTTAGTGAAACGTGATGGAACAATACAAAAATCCAGAATTAAGGAACTTTATACTTTTGAAGGTTTAGGAAAGATTAGGGTTCAAGAAGTTTCTTCAGGTGATATTTGTGCTGTTGTTGGAATAGATGGTTTTGACATTGGTGATACAATTGCCGACTTTGAGAAACCAGAACAACTGGAAGTAATTAAAATCGACGAACCAACCATGAATATGTTGTTCACAATCAACAATTCACCAATGTTTGGTAAGGAAGGAAAATTTGTAACCTCGCAGCGTTTACGTGAGCGACTTTATAAAGAGATGGAAAAAAATCTAGCCTTGAAAGTTATCGAAACTGATTCGCCGGATTCTTACTTGGTTTATGGCCGCGGAATTCTCCACTTGTCAGTATTGATCGAGACTATGCGTCGTGAAGGATATGAACTGCAGGTTGGACAACCTCAGGTTATCATCAAGGAGATAGACGGAGCTAAGTGTGAGCCAATTGAAACACTTATCGTGGATGTACCTGCAGAGGTTTCCGGTAAAGTAATTGAACTTGTAACCCAGCGTAAAGGTGAATTATTGGTCATGGAACCGAAAGGAGATCTACAACATCTTGAGTTTGAAATTCCGGCACGTGGTATTATTGGACTTCGTAATAATGTATTAACAGCCACCGCAGGTGAGGCTATCATGGCACACCGTTTTAAGGCATATGAGCCATGGAAAGGTAATATTCCCGGCCGATTGAATGGGGTTTTGGTATCCATGGAAAAAGGTGCGACAACAGCTTATTCAATTGATAAATTGCAGGATCGTGGTCGTTTCTTCATTGAGCCTGGTGTTGAAGTTTATGAAGGACAGATCATGGGTGAGCATATTCGTGATAATGATTTGGTTGTAAATGTGGTGAAAGGTAAGGCTCTAACCAATATGCGCGCATCAGGTACTGATGATAATGCTCGCATTGCTACAGCAGTTAAGTTTTCGTTAGAAGAAGCCATGGAATACATCCAGGCTGATGAGTATATTGAAATAACTCCGAAAAGTATGCGTTTACGCAAGATTTATCTTACTGAGAATGAGCGTAAAATCAATGCTAAGAAGTTTGTGAATCAATAATAATTCCGAATATTTTAAAATAACACTATAAAGGCCTCGGATTTAATCCGAGGCTTTTCTATTATATTTGTGTTGATGAAGTTTCCACTCGTACCCGGGTTTGACCAGCAAGCTTTTACTAAATACCTGAAAAACACTGGCTGGTTATTCCTAGCTAGGGTGGGAAGCCTGGGTATTAAAATTCTTGCAGGTATTGCTGTTGCCAATTATCTTGGAAAGACAGCGAATGGAATACTGAATTACCCCCTTGTCTTTGTTACCTTTTTTCTTGCTGCCGCAGCGCTCGGTCTTGATGGATTTGTAACACGTGAACTTCTTTCAGAATCTGAAAAAAAGAATAAGCTGCTAGGGACTGCCTTTCGGATGCGGCTTCTAGCCGGGATCGCTATCATTCCACTAGCTTATCTGAGCTATACCCTTTTTAAAGGCACAAATGGGGATATACCGGTAAGTTATATTTTGATCGCTTCCTGTATCGGTATTACTCAATCATTATCGATCATCGATAGTTATTTTCAATCCCGGGTCCAAGGGAAATACGTTATGATGGTTCAGGTCACAGGTAATCTGTTGTCGGCAGGAATTAAGCTTATTCTGATTTTTATTTCTGCTCCTTTATCCTGGTTTATCTGGACTTTGCTCGCTGATGCCGCAATTTTAGGATTGGGCTATTTAATAGCTTACAGAGTTAAGGGCAATCATATATCGGAATGGAAATATGAAGGCAGCCTTGCACGATACCTGTTAAAGCATTCCTGGCCGCTGGCATTTTCTGCTATTCTTGTTACTATTTACATGAAGATAGGTCAACTCATGGTAGAAAGTTTTCTAGGTGTGGGAGCCCTTGGAATCTATTCTACTGTAGTTAACTGGAGTGAAAGCTGGTATTTTATTCCTGTAGCAATTGTCACTTCGGTATTTCCGGCCATTATGAATGCCCGCCGGGATGATCCAATACGCTATCAGAAAAGGTTAACTGATATGTATGATCTGATGGTTTTAATAAGCTTGGGTATTGCCATTTTTATGAGCTTTGCATCAACCTATATTTATCGGTATTTTTATGCTGCAGAGTTCGCGGAGGGTGCTGGGATATTGTCCATTCATATATGGGCCGGTGTTTTTGTTTTCCTGGGTAGTGCGAGTGGTCAGTATCTGGTTGCTGAAGGTTATACCAAATATTCCCTGTATCGTACCGGTGCAGGTGCTGTCATTAATGTGGTACTTGGATTTATATGGATCCCTTTGTACGGACTTCAGGGTGCAGCCTTTGCTACGCTTATCGCATATTTTTCAGCTACTTTTTTTATCCTTGTCTTCCCTGAAACAAGAAAACAGGGAATAAATATGCTTAAATCCTTATTTTTAATCTCACTCATTCAAAAAATCGCAAAACGTTGAAAAAAACGGAATCCTATACTAGTTTGATTAATCCCGCAAGAATAAAAACCTTATTATCCTTCGGAATTAAAGGTTATTTATCAGAAATAGGCTGGTTCAAGTCATTTGAAACAAAATCACCGGTCGGCCAGAATTCAGAGCCTATTCCCTGGGTCACTTATTCATTCATTGATTTTATTGCTGATCGTATCCATAAGGAACATACTGTTTTTGAATTCGGTTCAGGTAATTCAACTTTTTATTATGCCGATCGGGCAAAAAAGGTTGTTTCTGTTGAACATGATAAGGCATGGTATGATAAAATATCAGCATCGAAACCATTAAACTCCGAGATGATTTTCTGCGAACTGCTGATAGATGGAGATTACAGCAAAATGCCCGAAAATAAGGGTCTCAAGTTTGACATCATCATAGTAGATGGCCGCGACAGAGTAAACTGTTGTTACCATTCTCTGGCTGCACTTAGTGAAAAAGGCGTTGTAGTTCTCGATGATTCAGAACGTGAAAATTATGCTGTAGCCATTAGCTTTTTTAAGAAGGAGGGGTTTAGAGAATTATCATTCAGTGGTATTTCACCCGGCCTTTTTTATCGTAAATCCACTTCAGTTTTTTACAAAGACAATAATTGTTTAGGTATTTAGGATGGACAATGAGATTTTAAGCGCCGACCTAAAAAACGCCTATGATGATTTTTATCTAGGCCATGATGAACAATGGAGGATGCTGGGTGCAAAGTACAAGGCAAGGAATATTATGGATTTGTGCAGTGGACATAAATTTAAAAAGGTTCTGGAAGTAGGGGCAGGTGATGGAAGTATTTTGCAGCACCTCGATTCGATGAATTCATTTCCTGAAATGCATGGCTTGGAGATCTCACAAAGCGGTGTAGATCAGATCAATTCTAGAAAGTTGAAAAATTTAAAGTCGCTGAATATTTTCGATGGTTATCATATTCCTTTTGAAGATAATGAATTTGATCTTGTCATTTTGGCTCATGTTTTGGAGCATGTGGAGTTTGAGCGTATGTTATTGCGTGAGATCAAACGGGTGTCAAAGCATCTAATTATTGAAGTTCCTTGTGATTACCGTTATGGCGTTGACAAAAGGATGAAGCATTTTTTGAATTATGGGCATATTAATATGTATACCCCTACCTCCATCCGGTTCTTAGTTCAGTCTGAAGGATTTGAGTTAATTGCTGATAAAGTTTCCATGATTGAGCCCACGGTGACAAAGTTCAATACATTTATTAATCAAAAGAAGACTAAAAGCATGTTGACATCTCTTAAGATTGACGCTGAATATTTTGTTAAAAATCTGATTATTTCAATTAGCGGTTCACGAAGGAAAGAATCATTTGCCAATGCATATACTATATTTTTAAAGAAGAATGGTGATCTGGATATTTTCAGTAATTAATTCTTCAGGATACATATTATGAAGACGATCTTATTTTCAATTCCTTTCCTGCTCATCATATTCCTTCAATTATTTAGTGGGGGAACTCAGCGGAAATCATCCAACAGAAATCATTTTGCTGACTCATTGTCAATCAGACGAGCCTTTTCTGAGTCGCCTGTACTTTCTGCCAAAGAGTCTATTCGGAAGATGCAGATTGAAAAGGGTTTTGGTGTTCATATTGTTGCCACTGAACCATTGTTAAATACTCCTGTTGCCCTTAGTTTTGATGATAAGGGTAGGATCTGGGTCGTAGAAATGGAAAACTACATGCCAGATTCTATAGGTACAGGAGAAGACCTGCCTGTTGGGAAGATCGTCATTCTAACTGATCGGAACGGTGATGGGAAAATGGATGAAAGAAAGATTTTTCTTGATTCTCTAGTACTTCCACGAGCCATTTGTTTCGTTGAAAATGGGATTCTTGTCGCTGAATCCCCAAATCTTTGGTTCTACGAGATTGTTAATGATATGCCGATTAACCGCACTTTGGTTGATGCCACTTATGCTGAAGGTGGAAATGTGGAGCATCAGCCTAACGGCTTGTTTAGAGCTTTGGATAACTGGATATACAATGCAAAATCAACTAGACGATATAGAAAACAAGGGCGCAAATGGCTGATTGAAAAAACTCATTTCAGGGGGCAGTGGGGGATTTCTCAGGATGATCAGGGTCGTTTGTTTTATAATAATAATTCGGAGAATCTTCAAGGAGATTATTTCAGTCCCGGTTTTGGAGCCGGTAATTCGAATCAGTCAAAACATGCCGGTTTTTCAGAAAGCATAATCAAAAATAACAAGGTTTATCCTATCAGGCCTAATATTGGTGTGAACCGGGCTTATATGAAAGGGATTATTGATGATAATTTGAGGCTGGTTAATTTTACTGCAGCCTGCGGGCCAGTAATTTTTAGCAGCACCTTGTTCGGCCCTGATTATTATGGAAATGCATTTGTTGCCGAGCCATCTGCCAATCTTATTAAGCGAAATATCCTAGATAAGGAGGGTAATTTGGTAACAGGTAAACAAGCATATATCGGCCGCGAATTTCTGGCCAGCACAGATGAGCGGTTTCGACCGGTAAATCTTTATACCGGTCCGGATGGTGCCTTATATATTGTTGATATTTACCGCGGAATCATTCAGCATAAAACTTATTTAACACCTTATCTAAAAACTGAGATTAAGGCTAGAAACCTCACTCAGCCGCTTAATTATGGCCGAATTTACAAAGTGCTTCCTAAGGGAAAGAAGACTAGGGGAGTCAAAATACCACAGGATCCCGCAAAACTGATTACCTTATTATCCCATTCAAATGGATGGGTTCGTAATAAAGCCCAGCAAATGCTGGTCGATGGGAAGGATAAGAGTCTGGAGTCTCCTTTAAGGAAGTTATTGAGGTCCGGCTCGCAGCCTTTAGCCAGGATTCATGCCCTTTGGACGATGGAAGGCTTAAGCGTTCTGCATAAAGATGATGTGTTGCCCATTTTGAAAAATCCAGATTGGACACTTCGAATGCAGGCATTGAGTGTATTGCCTTCGATTATGACAAGGGAAAATTACAAAGAATTTCTCCCTGTTCTTTTCACAATGCTAGATGAAAATGATACCCTTGCAGCTCCCTATCTGGCTTTCTTAAGTCCTTTTGTTAAGGTGTTTGATACGCGGGTAGCTAGTAAACTTTTGCTTGACCTTTCTAAAAAGTATGCAAGTAATAGTTTTATTTCCGATGCTGTTATTAGCAATCTGCAAAACAGAGAAGCTGCTTTTTATAAGGAGTTTACCGGGCTTAATCCGGATACTAGCCTTGTACTGAGCAAACGATTGAAGAAGATTAACGACGATATGTCGAAGAAAAAAGATGATGCTACCGATCCTGCAAAGGCCTTTCCAAAGGGCCTTGTTTTATACCGAAGTATTTGTCAGGCCTGCCATGGTGCTGATGGGAATGGTATAAATGGGTTGGCTCCTCCATTAAATAACTCAGATTGGGTGAGTGGTGACAAGAAAAGGTTGGCAGCTATCGTTCTTTATGGACTAAACGGGCCGATAAGCGTCAGTAAAAAGTTATACAAGGTTCCGGAGGTCAGCGGTGAGATGCCCGGGATTGCTTCTAACGTAAATTTTTCTGATGAAGATGTTGCGCAGGTTTTAAGTTATATTCGGAACTCATGGACCAATTCAGCTGAAAAAGTTTCAAAAGAGGACGTTGCCACTATTCGTTTGAAATATAAAGGAAAACAGCAATCGTTTACAGAAAAGGAGTTTGATTAATTGACAGTTGACAGTTGAAATATGCAGGAACAAATCAATAAATTTTACTCAAATAGTTCCGTACTAAATACTTTGTACTAAGTACTCAATACTAAATAATGCAAAACTTTGCCCCAATCGCTTTATTTGTTTATAACCGCCCGGAGCATACCAGGCGGACAATAAAGTTTTTGAAGCAAAATTTACTGGCGGATGAATCGCGGCTTTTTATCTTTTCCGATGCTGCAAAAGATTCTTCGCAACAAGTTTTTGTGGATGAAGTGAGGGATATTATAAGGTTGGTTGATGGATTCAAATCTGTTGAACTGATTGAAAGAAAAACCAACTTCGGGCTTGCTGGTTCTATTATTGACGGAGTGACATTGTTGGTTTCTGAATATGGGAAAGTGATCGTTTTTGAAGACGACTTAATCAGTTCGGCATATACCCTTCAATATTTTAATGATGCCTTGATTCGGTATCAGAACGTAGAAAAAATCATGCATATTGGTGCATACATGTATCCGCTGAAAAGCGAAAACTTACCCGAAACGTTCTTCTATAGGGCAGCAACAAGCTGGGGTTGGGCAACATGGGAAAGGGCATGGAAAGATTTTGAACCGGATATTAATAAAATCATCGCCCGTTTTGACAGGAAGAAGAAGCATGAATTTTCTATTGAGGGTACGATGAACTTCTGGAAACAGATTATTGAATTTAAGCGGGGCAGAAACAATTCATGGGCGATCCGCTGGTACGCTTCCATATTTCTTAAGGGTGGCTTAACACTAAATCCTTCAAAATCACTGATTAATAATATTGGGCACGATGGGTCTGGAATTCATTCAGGCTTGAACGACATTTACAATGTGATCATCAATCCACTACCTTTAACCTCTTTCCCCGAAAAAATTGAGGAGGACAGGGAAACTTATGAGGCAATCAAAGATTTTCTGAAAACCCGTAAGGGAAGCTTATGGCAAAGAATACTGCGTTTTATAAAACAGAAAATTAAGAGGAACTGATTATTTTCTAGCTTCAAGAATGATATAAGGCGATAAGAATTTTGATTCAAAAGGCAAAAGGGTAGTAGCTACCTTTCCAATGAACCAGATGGCCTTTATGAACGCTTTGGTCATTCCGGATTTTTGATCCTTGTTTTCCAGCCATACGCTGAATCTTCCAAAGTAGGAGGATTTTATTGATTTCAGGCCAAGCTCTTTAAGTATAGATGCCAAATATTCTGTATCCATACATTCGATATAGTGTTTTTGGTAATTATCCCTGTCAAAAGTCTTTTGAACCCAGCCATTTACACTTTTGAAATTAGGAAGGGTAATAAATAAGGTACCTTCCGGCTTTAAAAATTCAAGATGCCTTTCGATAATATCTTTGGTGTCCTTAAAATGCTCGATCAAACCGCAGGAAAGTACCAGATCATATTTTTGTTCCGGCTGATACTGAAAGATATCATTTTCAATTACCATGATATCACTTTCATCCAGTCCGTTTTTGTTCAGAACCTTTTTTAAAATATCGGTATGAATAAAATAATCGAAAAGAGTGGTTCTGACTCCCAAGTATTTGTGTAGGAAGACGGAATAGTAACCGGGAAATCCACCCAATTCAATGGCCGTTTGAACATTGTTTGTTTTAACTATATTTTCCAGTTGCTGATGGAAAGGGTATTTCTT
>JBDNGV010000461.1:0-2858 GCA_041689125.1 Daejeonella sp. | reverse complement strand
TGGGATCTATCTTTAATTTTTCCTCAGTAACTGCAGAGCTCTGTCGGTATGCCGCCGACATCACAATTTCTTTTAAAAGACGCTTCGTACTCCAATTATGTTCATTCATAAACTGCCAAGACAAATGATCAAGTAATTCCTTATGGGTGGGTGCAATTCCTTGTGAGCCAAGATCTTCGAGAGTTTCAGCAAGTCCGAATCCAAACAACTGTTCCCATAAACGATTTACCGTGGTTCTGGCTACAAGCGGATTTTTTTTATCTGTTAACCATAAGGCCATACCTAATCTATTCTTCGGCACATTTGCCGGCATAGGGTTCATAATATCCGGCACACCAGGCTCCACCTGATTCCCTTTTACCATCCAGTTGCCTCGTTCAAAAACTTGGGTAGTTCTGTACTGCTCCCTATTATTCTCGATCATGATTGGCGTTTCATCTACCTTGGCCTGCATTAGCTGATTGAAATTACTTAAAGCAAGCTCATATCCGGGCTTTCCCTTTCCTGGAAAAGGAACGTCAAATTGGAACCATTCAAATACAACACCAGTATCATCAGGGCTTTTTATAGCCGGACTAAAATATTTGAAAAATAGGTTATGCTTCCCATTTTCAGCCGGTATTGGAACAGTTACAATTTTCCATTCTCCCTTTGTATTTGCGAGCGGAACAGTTTTCAATAGCTTTCCATTCAAGGCATCCAGATAAATAGACCATTTACCTCCGTCAAAATTGGTTTTATATCGGAACATTAGCTGGGTCTTATCCTGCAAAACAACATCCTTCAAGCGGCAGGTGCCGTTATTTCTTAATCCCGCAAACCAACTGCTGATCAAAGCAGCGTTGACATACTGATCACATTGCAGTGAATTGATGGTAGGCTGCCATGTTTTAAGAAAATTAAAATATTTTTTTGACTGGGTTTCTGAGGTATTGCTCTTTAGCCAAGCGGTCAATTGTACTAGTTTAGAACTGTCCTGAGTACTGTATTGTCTCAATAATGGATAATCAGCATTAGTATCTTCATCACGAGTATTATTAAAAAAGGCTAGAAACTTGTAATATTCATCGCTTTTGAAAGGATCATACGGATGACTATGGCATTGTACACAGTTAAATGAAGTTCCCATTGTAGCACTCCAAGTTGTATTCACCCTATCCATTACAGCAGAGGTTCTAAATTCTTCATTATCAGTTCCACCTTCATCATTGGTCATGGTATTTCGATGAAATGCTGTTGCAATATATTTCGCATCATCAGGGTTTGGCATCAAATCGCCTGCAAGCTGTTCGATCAGAAAATCATTATAAGGTTTATCTGAATTATATGCTTTGATCAACCAATCGCGGTATTTCCAGATAATTCGTCCGCGGTCGGCCTCGTACCCCCTTGTATCTGCATAACGGGCAAGATCAAGCCATAAGGATGTCCATCGCTCACCATAACGGGGGGATCCCAAAAGATCATCAACTAGATTCTCGTAGGCTTTATCAGAATTATCCTGAAGATATTTTTTTGAAACACTGGTTGAAGCAGGGAGTCCGATTATATCAAGACTAAGTCTCCTTAACAAAGTTGCCTTATCAGCCTCCGCAGAAGGTTCGAGTTTTTGTTCTTCCAATTTTTCATAAACAAAGCGGTCAACATCATTCCTGATCCACTTATTTTGAAAATCAGGAACATCTTGCTTTTTTACAGAGAGATAAGCCCAATGTGTTCCCCATTTTGCTCCTTCTTTAATCCACTGTCTGAAAATTTCAATCTCTTCCTTAGAGAGTGCTTCATGCTTGTAGGGCATTCTTTCATCCGGATCATTTTCAGTAATTCTTCTGATCAATTCACTTCCCTCTGGGTCACCTGGAATAATCGCTAGTTTTCCGGATTCAGGTATGCCTAGGGCTTCCTCTTGAAAAAGGAGGCTAAATCCGGACTCCTGCTTAACACCACCATGACATGAGATACATTTTTTGTTGATTATTGGCTTTACATGGGTATTATAGTCTACTTTCTCATTAGAAAGAGCCAGTTTATATAATGCGCCTACTACCAATAACAGTACAAGTAATACGAGGATTTTTTTTGAACTAAAGTTTATCATTTAATGTCTTTAAGTTAAAGATATAAAATCCAAAATAAAAAAGTGCGACCTGATTTTTTTTCGGATCGAAACATCAATATAAATGTCAATCACTACTGTATGGTTAAAAGTTTAGTTCATCGACCCCAAAGGTGGTCAAATGTTTATAGCGACATCGTGAAATCTGGTTTCCCGACCCCGGAAGGTGGTCGAATATAAGAATTTCAATACATGCGTCCGCTGAAGGCAGACGGAATTTCCGAGCTAACCTAATTCTGTAAACATTTGACCCCATCGGGATCAGGTTTATCTGTCTATGCAAAGTTAGCTTTCCTTTGAAAATTAGCCAATAAACATTCAATGAGAAACTTGAAAGCATATTTTATTAATAGCTAAATTTCACCTAGAAACTAGTGAAAAGTCAATAAGTAAAAAGTAGCGGAGTTTGAATTCAAAGAAAAATATCGGAAAGCAAATTTTAAATTATCTTTATTATTCTAAACATAGAATCACACAATAAATCTGGAGTGCATTAAATTATATGTTTTGAAAATAGTTCTTGTGAATTTCCTTTTAGAAAAAATGGAGAAAATCGCTGTAACTAAATCATTAGAATCTCATCTGAATATTATTAAGACTACGATATGCTGAGCATCAGAAATATAGTAAAACAATATGCTAATCACAGGGCTTTAGACAATGTCTCGATTGAAATTGAACAGGGTTCAGTTTTCGGTCTGCTGGGTCCGAACGGTGCCGGAAAAACCTCACTGATTCGTAT
>JBDNGV010000460.1:0-1029 GCA_041689125.1 Daejeonella sp. | reverse complement strand
TTTTTATATTCTCCAATTTTCTCTCCATCAAATTCTCCCTTCCCTCAACCGCCAACCTAATCCCCACAAAAACAATCCCAGAAATCAGAATAAAAGCTAAAAACTCTAAAGTAGTCCAAAGGCTATAGATAATCAGAACATTAAGCATAAACTGCAAAAATAAATATAAAGCCGAAACCCATAGATGTGGCCAGCCTTTCACATTGGTCAGGTATTGGTAAAAATGATTTCGATGGGCTTCAAAGATATTCTCCCTACGGATCAGCCTGAAAACAATAGTGCTTACTGAATCTAATCCATAAATAAGTAAAAATCCAATATACTTTAGATCTTCAGTTTTTAATATCAGTTGCAAAAGAAAAAAGATGATGATAAAAGCTATGCTGACACTTCCAACATCCCCGGCAAAGCATCTGGCATGTTTTCTAAAATTAAAAAAGTTAAAGACCACCAAGGAAAGAACAGTTACTATTAACCAATCAGAGGAACTAAATGAAATAATATTTTCATTAATAAAATACAGACTACTAATTATAAGCAAACTGTAAGTTCCCGTTATCCCATTTATGCCATCCATAAAATTATAGGCATTAATGGTTCCAATAACTAAAATAAAGGAAATGAGCAGGATCCAAAGAGCAAAACCCATCAAACCTGTTTCCAGAAATAATAAGGAAACAGAAATTACATGTACAAGAAGGCGGATTTTATTGGATAGTGGACGAATATCATCATAAAAACTGACGAGGCTAATTAAAGCCAATCCTGTGGTGAAAAAAGGATACTCGAAACCTGAGATAAGTAATTGAATAAAAAGAGCAATTGGGAAAATTATTCCGGCTCCTCTTATCGTAACCCGGCTATGTGAACTACGGTGGTTAGGTTTATCGATAATACCATGCTGATCTGCGAATCTGAAATACATCAAAAGCAAAGTTGTCAACACTGGCAAATAGATCAGATACAGCATAGCTGCAAAGGTTATTTAATTCGGGGAATTAAACAAGATGAATAAAAGGAAATTATTCA
>JBDNGV010000459.1:0-6887 GCA_041689125.1 Daejeonella sp. | reverse complement strand
TATCCCCCTCTGGAGGGGGGCGCATGGGTCATGTGTTGTGACAGGGGGAGGACACTATGCGATTAAGAAAATTCATTTCCATCCACCCCCTTTTATTCCCCCGCCGGCGTGGGATACTGGATGCCTAGGCATCTCGGCTAAGAAAAACAAATTTCCCATTTTACTCAAATACCTATGCAACATGCCTCTCCCTCTTTCGGAGTGGGTTGGGGGGGGAGGCTAACATCGCCACAAAAATATCTTATTCAATAAAATTTGTTTCATTCTATTTATTTCTGATATTGAACTTAGGAATCAGTTTGGAATTCAGGTGGTCTAGGTTGCTTGGAAATTTTGGAATTTATAAAGGATTCCAATAAATTTTTAGGTAATTAGTCGGAAATTGAAACAGATTTTATGTTAATTTAGAGTTTAAATACTATTAAAATAGCGTAAATTTCCATTGGATTGTGATATTCCGTTTTAGATTATTTTTATTGTTTAAGAATTATATAGCTAGTTGAAACCAACAGATACCAAAAATCCGGAATACTTCCACAAAGTTGTGGACTGTCAGTATGCCTGCCCGGCACACACTCCGGTACCTGAATATATTAGGTTGATCGCAGCAGGAAAATATACCGAGGCTTACATGATCAACTGGGAATCAAATGTATTTCCCGGAATACTGGGACGAACTTGCGATCGTCCATGTGAACCTGCATGCCGACGTGGCAGAATAGAAGAAGAACCTGTTGCAATTTGTAGACTTAAGCGGGTAGCTGCTGATAATAAGGACGATGTCAGGTCATTTATGCCCGGTATTCCTTCAGAAATGAATGGAAAAAGGATCGCCTTGATTGGGGGCGGACCGGCATCCCTTACCGTTGCACGCGATCTTGCCACTTTGGGGTATGAGATTCACCTTTACGATGAACATGCAGCAGGGGGCGGAATGATGCGCAGTCAGATCCCTTCGTTCAGATTACCTGATAATGTTTTGAACGAGGAAGTCGGTTATATTCTAGATATGGGCATCCATACTCATTTCAATACCTTCGTATCGAGCATGAACGAAATTCTTGAAAAGGGATACGATGCGGTATTTGTAGGAACTGGTGCTCCAAGAGGTCGTGATCTCATACTTCCGGGACGTGAAGAGGCAGGCAAAAATGTACATGTTGGAATAGAATGGCTTGCAAGCGTAGCTTTTGAGCATACCCATAAAATTGGAAAAAAGGTAATCGTACTTGGCGGTGGAAATACCGCGATGGATTGCTGCCGTACTTCCCGCCGTTTAGGTGGTGAAGAGGTTAAAGTGGTGGTCCGCAGCCCTTTTTCAGAAATGAAAGCCTCTCCTTGGGAAATTGAGGATGCTATGCATGAAGATATTCCGATTCTCGAAAACCATGTGCCCAAGGCTTATGTCATCGAAAATGGCAAACTTGTAGGTATGACCTTCGAAAAGGTGAATGCGGTTTTTGACGAGCAAGGTAAACGCAGTCTTGTTACTACTGGTGAGCCTGAAGTATTGATCGAAGCCGATGAAATACTTGTCGCAATCGGTCAGCAGAACAGTTTTCCTTGGATAGAAAAGAATAGCGGAGTGGATTTTGATCAGTGGGGAATGCCTATTGTAGATGCACTAACTCATCAGTCTACCAATCTGCGAGTTTTCTTTGGTGGTGATGCGGCCTTTGGTCCTAAGAACGTAATCACTGCTGTTGCCCATGGGCATCAGGCTGCCATCTCCATTGATCTTCATTGCAGAGGAGAGGCCTTGACTGAACGTCCGGCACCATTTACCAATCTGGTCAGTAAGAAAATGGGTATCCATGAGTGGAGCTATGATAATGATGTGGTTAATGACCAGCGCTTCATAGTTCCTCTGGTAGAAAAGAAAGCGGCATTATCTGATCGTAAGCTCGAAGTTGAACTCGGTTTTGATATTCAGACCGCAATCAAGGAAGCACACCGATGTCTGAATTGCGATGTGCAAACTGTATTTGAAGAAAATAAATGTATCGAATGCGATGCATGCGTTGATATTTGTCCGACTTCCTGCATCACTTTTACTCTAAATGGGGAAGAAGACGATCTCCGGACACGTCTAAAAGCTTCCGCTTTAAATATAACTCAGGACCTCTATGTATCTGATATCCTACCCACTCAAAGGGTAATGGTTAAAGATGAAGACGTTTGCCTGCACTGCGGCTTATGTGCTGAGCGTTGCCCAACATCTGCATGGGATATGCAGCAATATTTATATAACGTTACCAAAGCAGGTTAAGAAATGCCTAATTCAAAAGTTAATGATTTTGTTATTCGTTTTGCGAATGTCAATGGAACGGGTTCTGCAAGTGCCAATTATCTATTTGCAAAGGCTATTTTCCGCATGGGAATTCCCGTAACTCCTAAAAATATATTTCCATCAAATATTCAGGGACTGCCAACATGGTATGATGTCAGGGTGAGTGAAAAGGGTTATCTCGGTCGCCGCGATGGGGTGGATCTCATGGTTTGTGTGAATCCACAAAGTATGCCTGATGATGTGCTTTCTGTAAAAAGTGGTGGTTACTTCATCTACGATTGTACCAAAGAACTGAATGCGGCATTAATCCGGCCGGATGTGACTTACATCGGCCTTCCCCTAATGGAAATGTGTCTGCGTGAATTTACTGATCCTCGGCAGCGCCAGTTGTTTAAGAATATTATTTACGTAGGTGCCCTTTCTGCCTTACTTGATATTGAATTTTCGGTTCTTGAGCAATTGCTTGCCGAGCAGTTTGTGGGTAAGGAGAAGCTGGTTGCAATGAACATCAAGGCGCTAAACTTGGGTATTGAGTATATCCATAGCAATTATGCCTATCCATTAGATATTCGCCTTGAAAGACGCGACCTAATCGGCGATAAAATTCTGATTGATGGCAATTCTGCCTGTGGACTCGGTGCCGTTTATGGTGGAGCAACCGTTGTGGCCTGGTATCCGATCACGCCATCAACCTCGGTTGTGGAGGGTTTTGAAAGCTATGCTAAAAAATTAAGGATCGATAAGGAAACCGGGAAACACAATTATGCCATCGTACAAGCAGAAGATGAATTGGCTGCTATCGGCATGGTGATTGGTGCAAACTGGAATGGCGCTCGATCATTTACCGCTACCAGCGGACCCGGCTTATCTTTGATGAATGAGTTCCTCGGACTCGCTTATTTCGCTGAGATACCTACTGTTCTGATTGATGTTCAGCGTACGGGTCCGTCGACAGGGATGCCAACTAGGACCCAGCAATCTGATATTTTGCTTGCCGCCTATGCTTCGCATGGTGATACCAAACAGGTCCTAATATTCCCATCAACGCCGAAGGAATGTTTCGAAATGACTGCCGAAGCTTTTGATCTGGCGGAATTATTGCAAACACCTATCATCATGATGACCGACCTTGATCTGGGAATGAACGATCACATGTCAGAACCTTTTAATTGGGATGATACTCGAAAGTACAATCGCGGTAAAGTGCTTAATGACGCTCAGTTGGAAGAATTGCCACGTTTTGGCCGCTACCTAGATGTAGATGGTGATGGGATTACTTACCGTACAATTCCGGGGACACATCCAACCAAAGGGTCATTTTTTACTCGTGGCACGTCTAGAGATGAATACGCAGCCTATACGGAAGATGGACGCGTTTATGCACGCAATATGGAGAGGTTGCTGAAGAAATGGAATACTGCAAAAGATACTGTCCCTTCTCCATACTTTTATCAAAAGGAAAATAAGAGTCCTTATGGATTAATTTTCTTTGGAACTTCAACTTATTCGGCAGAAGAGGCAATGGATACCATGGCTTCAACAGGACTCAATTTTGACGCCATGAGACTCAAGGCCTTTCCGTTTAATAAAACCGTTGAAGATTTTATTCATTCCCATGAAAAGGTATTTATCATTGAGCAAAACCGAGATGGACAAATGCGAAGTTTGCTCATCAATGAGCTCAATTTAAATCCTCAGAAAATGATCCCTGTTCTCAATTTTGATGGAATGCCGATCACCGCACATGCCATCATGTTCCTGATCAATAGAAATTTATCTCTTTCACTCAATGGTTCAATTAGTAAAGTTCTGTCATGACATATATACGTCCTAAATTCCGCCATCCCGATCTGCCAAAAAATGATCTTGGATATACTACTAGGGAATATGAAGGTTCGCTTTCAACATTATGTGCTGGTTGCGGACATGATTCGATCAGCGGAAGTATTCTTCAGGCTTGCTTCGAATTGTCTATTCCACCACATCGGATCGCGAAATTATCCGGTATTGGATGTTCTTCAAAGACACCAAACTATTTCCTTGGAAATTCGCATGGTTTTAACTCGGTACACGGAAGAATGCCTTCGGTAGCTACCGGAGCCAATATGGCGAACCGTGATTTGATTTACATGGGTGTTTCGGGTGATGGAGATACCGCCTCGATTGGTATGGGTCAGTTTGTGCATGTGATCCGTCGCAACCTAAACATGGTTTATATTGTAATGAATAATGGTTGTTACGGGCTTACCAAAGGTCAGGATTCAGCTACTGCCGATATCGGTTCAAAGAGTAAGGCCGGGTCTGTTAATCCTTTTCAGCCCATTGATCTAGCAGGACTTGCATTAGAGCTTGGAGCAGGTTTTGTTGCCCAAAGTTTTTCGGGCGATAAGGAACAATTAATTCCATTGATCAAAGCGGCAGTAAGTCACCCAGGGTTTGCATTCATCAATGTGATCTCCCCCTGTGTAACTTTTAATAATAATCCCGGATCTACAAAATCATACGATTACGTTCGCGAGCATATTGAAGCTACCGGTAAAACCGATCTGGTTCCTGAGAAATCTGAAATATTAGCCAGTTATGAATCAGGCACTGGGACCGAGGTGATGCTACATGACGGAACTTTTATAAAGCTTGAAAAACTGGCGGCAAACCGCGATCCATTTAACAGGATTGAAGCGATGAATGCCCTTCAAAACTCCCGTAACCGCAATGAGATCCTAACCGGCTTATTGTACATCGAAACCGAATCCGAAGATTTGCATCATACCATAAACTCATCAGAGCGACCTTTAAATACACTGGTAGAAGAAGATCTTTGTCCAGGTTCTGCGGTTTTGGCCGAAATAAATGAAGATTTGCGATAGGAATAATTCTTACGTTTTAGTCCAATAAAGTCAAGAAATTCTTACATATTTTATAGCTTTGGAGCCTATAGAGGGAAATTAGCTCAGGTGCCTGCCTCCCGCACGGAGGGTTTATAGGCAATGTAAAGATCATTTAGGTTAATAATCAAAAATAAAAAAGAGGGAAATTAGCTCAGCTGGTTTAGAGCACTACCTCGACAAGGTAGGGGTCGCTGGTTCGAACCCAGTATTTCCCACGAATAAGGTCTTAGATACCTCTAGGGTATTTTACCCTGTGGTCGGTGTTATCACTGTATCACACTCCTTTCCCCACGGTCGGTGTTATCACCGTACCGTTCCCGGTGGTCGGTGTTATCACCGTGCCACAATCACCCCGTTTACCTACACGATCACCAGAAACACAATTTTTTATCATTTCGTAGTAATAGAGTGCTTTGTGTTGTTATATTTAGACTCAGTATCCGGTCCTTTCCGGAGCAATACTCGGGATGAAAGAATACTCAGAAAATCAAAGTGCATTAAAATCGGGTCAGGCACGTGTGGCAGCTACCGGCTTTCTAAGTCTGTTTTCTCTGATCGGAATCATGTTCTACGGACTGACCTTCTTTTATGATTTCTGGGTTCAGGAATTTGGTTGGACACGTGCTACTGTAACCTCCGGAAATGCGTTTGCCAAGATTCTGGTTGGCTTATTTGGATTTGTAGTTGGTTACCTCATCGATCGCTTCGGTCCAAGAAAAATGATGCTTGCAGGTATTCTGATGGCCGGTGGTGCAGTTATCGGTTTGGGATTAATGACTTCCCTTTGGCAGTTCTATGTGTTTTATATATTCAGTGCTTTGGGTTATATGTGCGGTGGACCATTGCCTAATCAGGTCTTAACCTCACGCTGGTTTGACAAGGCTCGCGGAAAGGCCATGGGCTTTGCTTACCTAGGAATCGGAATCGGAGGAATGCTTGCACCTCAGATTGCTAAAGCCCTGAATGTGGAATTCGGATACCGCCATGCTTTAGTTATCCTAGGTGTGACTATGATACTACTGTCTTTTCCAATGGCTTGGTTTGTTAAGGATAATCCTCCTCAAACTGGCGATTCTGAAGCATCAGATAAGCCGGAAGAGCCTAATCGGGATATTAAGGCCATATTAAAAACAAGAGCTTTTTATTTATTGCTGATTGGAAGTATGTGTTCAATTGGAGCGGTTAGTGCAACCAGTCAGAACTTGAAATTATTCTTCAGCCTTGATCTTAAATATTCACAAACTCAGGCTGCCAATGTTCTTTCTTTAATTCTGGCTGCCAGTATTTTCGGTCGATTATTTATGGGCTGGCTGGCAGATAAAATTGAAAAGAAATATGTGATGTTGCTGATCTACTGCCTAGTTGCCTGTGCGATTCCATTACTTTATTTTGCTACAACTCCAGGAGTGATTTATGTTTTCGCCATTGTTTTCGGCATAGGTTTGGGAGGTGACTATATGATTATCCCGCTAATGGCTGCTGATTTGTTTGGCGTGAAAGTGATGGGGAGGGTCATGGGTATTGTCTTAACCGGTGATGGTTTAGCCGAAGCGATCATGCCCTGGTTGGTTGGATGGATCAGGGATATCAGCGGAAGTTATGCTAATGGCTTCTCTGTGCTGATTATTCTAGCAGTTCTCGGAATTATTACGGTCATCCTGACGCCTAAGCGAGTGCCTGTGAACTGATTAGACTTGCGAAATCACCTA
>JBDNGV010000458.1:0-6437 GCA_041689125.1 Daejeonella sp. | reverse complement strand
GGAAACAGTGCTGACCGATGACCATGGACATGGTGCACACTGGCATATTACCAAACCTGTATCTTTTGACGATAAAGGTTTTATGTATGTTCCTTTCGGAACACCATCCAATAACTGCATGGATTTGGCAAACACTCCAGGAGGAAAGCCGGGGCAACCCGGAATAACACCATGTCCTGAACTGGTTCAACACGGCGGTATCTGGCGTTTTGATGCCAATAAAATCGGACTGACCCAAAAAGACGGAATATTATTCGCAACAGGATTACGCAGCATTGTGGCTATGGATTGGAATAAGGCAGATAAGAGTCTTTATGTGGTACAGCATGGCCGCGATAACCTTCATCGCCTATTTCCAGAGCTTTATACCCCATGGGAAAGTGCCGTTTTACCCTCCGAAGAATTCCTAAAAATTAAGGAAGGCGATGATGCAGGATGGCCATATTATTACTATGATCAAATCCAAAAGAAGAAATTAATGACCCCAGAATATGGAGGCGATGGAAAAAAAGAAGGTAAGGGAAGGAATCTCGCTCAACCATTAATTGGTTTCCCGGGTCATTGGGCACCAAATGATCTATATTTTTATCAAGGAAATCAGTTTCCGGACCGTTATAAAAACGGGGCCTTTATTGCATTTCATGGTTCTACCAATCGTGCTCCATATCCTCAATCAGGCTATTTTGTAGCTTTCGTACCATTCAAAAATGGAGCTCCTTCCGGCGACTGGGAAGTATTTGCAGATGGATTTGCCGGGGTTGATCCGATTGTCAATGTAAGGGATGCCAAACTTCGTCCAATGGGTATAGCTGAAGGCCCCGATGGTTCATTATATATCAGTGAAACTGAGAAGGGACGAATATGGCGAGTGATGTTTAAAGGTGATAAAAAGAACTTTGGAAAGAATCAGCTTCTAACGATGGAGAAACACAAAGAGCTTTCCCATATTCGTACTCCCGATAAAATAAACGACGATCTTGAAAAAGGGAAAATAAAACCGGAAGCTGCACTTTATAATACCTACTGCTCAGCATGCCATCAGAACGATGGTAAGGGGGATGGTAGCCGCTTTCCTCCTCTTGGCGGTACTGATTGGGTAAGTGGCGATAAAACGAGACTTTTAAATGTGGTATTAAAAGGTTTAAATGGAGAAATTGTTGTTAATGATAAACCATATAATGGATTGATGCCGGCACATAATTTCCTTAAAGATGAAGAAGTTGCTAACATCCTGACTTATATACGCTCCAATTTCGGGAACGATGCAAGTGCTGTCACCGTACAAGAGGTGGCTGAATTTAGAAAGTCTAATCAGTAAAATTGGAATAATCAGGTTCCGGACTGATGTAACATGAATAGTACCAATATTAGGTTGTATTTTTTATTGAAGTCCTTAAATTAGTTAATTCTTAAGGGGTATCTTTTAATTAAAAAAAATAAACTTAAATCAAATATTTAAATGAAACGTAGAGACGTAATTAAAGGTCTGACAATGCTGCCATTAGCCGGCGGAATTGTTGGAAGTGCTCAGGCTGCCATCAATGCTGAAGGCTTAGGCATAGCTGGTTTATTGGGTAGAGAAACTAGTGCTGCAGGTCCAATGAAATTTGGTCCAGAAGTATACAGATCGTTGGGTGTAGAACCTGTAATTAATTGCCGTGGAACATTTACAATTATTGGCGCGTCTACTTTAGTTCCTGAAGCTAAAGAAGCAATGTATAATGCACAATCTAATTATGTTCAACTTGATGAATTAGCAATGGGTGTAGGAAAAAGACTAGCCGAATTATCAGGTGCTGAATGGGGAGTTGTTTCATGCGGTTGTGCTGGCGGCATCAAAATTTCAACAATAGCTGCCGTAACCGGTGGAAACCCTGAAAAACTTGTTCGTGTACCGGATCTTACCGGATTTGAAAAAAATGAAGTGATAATCCCACGCAGATATCGTAATACTTATGATCATGCTGTACGTAATGCAGGGGTAAAAGTGATTACTGTTGAAACACAGGAAGAGCTTGAAGGAGCAATGAATTCACGTACTGCAATGATTTATATGATGCCAACAGAACCTGGCGACAAAGGCCCTCTTTCTGTATATGCAATTTCTCAGGCTGCTAAAAAGAAGAATGTTCCCGTATTTGTTGATGCAGCTGCAGAGGCATTAAGCTTAAATCCTAATGTTCACCTTGCAGACGGAGCAACAATTGTTGCTTATAGCGGTGGTAAAGCAATCCGTGGACCTCAAAGTGCAGGATTATTATTAGGTGAAAAGAAATTTCTAATGGCTGCTTGGCAAGCGAGCTCTCCTCACCACGGTGCAGGTCGTGATAACAAAGTAGGAAAAGAAGAGCAGATCGGTATGTTAGCGGCTGTTGAAGCCTGGACTAAACGGAATCATGCGCAGGAAGAACTAAACTGGACTGGCTATCTGGAAACTATTTCCAAACGCGTTTCAGCAATTAGCGGAGTTACAACCAGTATCCGTCAGCCTGAAGGTCTGGATAACCGTACCCCAACGCTTACCATTTCATGGGATCCTGCTAAATTTAATGCTAGCGGACAGGAATTAGCTACTTATCTATCCACTACCAAACCTCGTATTGCATTAAGTGCCGGCGGTGGTCGGCGTGGTGATGCGGCATCTGAAAGTTCAACTTCACTTTCAATAGCTGCATTCATGATGCAGCCCGGAGATGATAAGATTGTAGCCGATCGTATATTTGATGCTTTGAATATGAAACGTCCAGCAACTCCTGAGATGAAAGCTCCCGCAGCAGATCTTAAAGGTCGCTGGGATGTAACTATAGCATACTTCAATGAAGAAAGCAAGCATACTTTCAGTATAGAACAGCAGGATTCAAATTGGCTGAAAGGTTCTCACAAAAGCACCTTTACTATCAATGAGCTTGATGGCACAATAGATGGAAACGCAGTGGTTTTCAGGAGTGCATCCAGAATGTTAGCTGATAATGTTCCATTCACTTTTTCAGGAACTGTAAGTGGCGATACTATGTCAGGAAATATACATCACGGTGAATATCTCACTTCGACGTTCACTGCAAAGAAAATTGTACAGCCTAGCAGCCGTCAAAGAATTAACATTCCGGTTGGCCCGCCGTTGTCAAGCTAAACAATCCATATTAAGTCAAAAAGCCCCGTATTTATTTAATATGGGGCTTTTTTATTTATACATCCGAATTCTTCTTAAGTACAATCTCTCTGAGCTTTGTATAAAGTTCTTTGGGATTATATGGTTTTGACAAATAATCATTCATCCCTACTTCACGTATTTTATCTTTAAGATTAGACGATACTGATGCGGTTAATGCAATGATAGGCACTGTAGATTTTTCCTTATCTACAAGTTCCCTTATCTGCATAGTAGTTTCATAACCATCAAGTAAAGGCATATGTATATCCATTAAAATTAGATCATATTTATTGCCGGAAACCTTTAATAAAGCCTCATAACCATCTCTTGCAAAATCAGGACTATTATTCCACTTCTGGAAGATCTTTTTCAAAAGTAAACTGTTAACCGGATTATCTTCAACAACAAGTACTTTCAAACCATTGAGATCATTGATATACTCCTTACCTGAAATATTTTCTTCTAATGATTGATTATTACGTTTAAAGGTAATATCGAACCAAAATTTAGAGCCCCTGCCCTCTTCGCTTTCCAAATGAACTGAACTTTCGAAAAGAGCAAGTAAACACTTTACTATCGCAAGTCCCAAACCAGTTCCGCCATAATTCCGTGTTGTGCTTGTTGAAGCCTGCGTAAATGGCTCAAATATGGCTTCCATATTTTCCGGATTAATACCAATACCGGTGTCTGTTATCGAAAATCGAACACTGATTTTCTCGTCATCTTTTTCAAGAATCCCTATTTGAATCTTCACACTACCACTCGATGTGAATTTGATAGCATTCCCTGCCAGATTAAATAAAATCTAGCTGATACGGGTGGGATCAGTAGAAATCGGGATGTATTCTATTTCATTATCCATCTCAAGTAAGAGTTCAAGACCCTTTTCCTTTGCCTGTAACCTTCAACCTGAACAAATATTATGAATCAAAGAATGAAGATTAACCCCTATAGATTCCAAGTATAATTTTTCAGAACCAAGCTTATTAAAATCCAGAATATCATTAATTAAAGTATGTAAGCTAGCTGCAGAAAAGTTCAGGATCTTCAGGTTTTCTTCTTGTTCAGGACTTGTAAGCTCGTCACTAAGTAGTTCAGCCATGCCGATAACCGAGTTAAGTGGTGTTCTCAGCTCATGCGACATTGTAGAGAGGAAGTCGGATTTCGACTTGGCTGCCATATTCGCGTCCAATACCGCAGCCTGAAGCTTTTCATTTAACAATTCTTTTTCCGCCACATTTCGTTTCAATGACTGATAATATAAATGATGTGCGTGTATGATTGAAACAAAATTCAATAATATCAAAATTTCATAGGCAGGTGAACTCAAACCCTCAGAAGAGTTACTTAGATCCTAGAGATTACCCTTATTAATGATGAATACAATAACGGGTGAGATGGCTATGATTGAATAAAAAATTCCATAACTGCGTTTAAACAAGTAAAAACCGCTTAAAATCATCATGAAAATAAATTGCAATGCTATTAGATTTATGGTTTTTGCAATCCCAAAAAATATTGATAAGACAATCAAAAAACCCAGAATACTCATCAAATGAGATATCAGAACAGCATATTTTTATGGCTGAGCAATAACTTCATTAGAAAACTATAAGCAATAAGCAATATCAGGGCAATCTTCAATTGAAAAATCTGATTGTTGTTATGAGCAATCGTAATAACGATTATTAACTTTATGATAAAGAAAATAAGGAAAGTATACAGAATTTTAACCCTCGATTGCTCCAATGTATCAGGTATGTTTAAAAGCAAATGCTTTAAAGACCAATTGAAGAGGACAGGTTTTTCAGACATGGTTTTTCAGGTCTTCGAAAATAATAAATTAAGCGACCAATTTCCTTTTTAATGCGATAAAGAGGGAAATGCTTATTCCTTTGTTTTAGAAAACGACAGTTGATTGTACAATGAAATTCAATTGCAAAAAGCTACAGCTGCCAACCGGGTTTATTTCAAATGGCTTTCGTCCTTTTGTCGAGCTGCCCCTCCCTATGAAATACTGCTTTGGGTAAAATAAACCTTGCCGCAGGAGGTAGCTTCCGGCTGCTGGTAATTTAAAACGGAACGCGATTTCTTGCCGGAACTAACCGAAGGAAAGGGCTGAACCGACCTATACTACACAGGTATTGATTTCAAAAATCAAATAAATTGGCTAAAGAGCCTTATCTAACCAATTTTAATCGTATTAGTTTAACCTTCGTTATATCGAACCGGGTTATTAATAATGAAATACTTTGGATAATCAGAAGATTAATTTCTATCAAAAAGCCAAAGCAAAGAAATTACTCGAAATAATCTAATAAGTATTTATATTGATTAGTAACTTAATATTGCCTCTTAATCGATATAAGCGATACAATCAATCTGTACCAGAATACCATCTCTGCCCATATGCTCAGCACTACAACCGGTATATGAACGCACTGGCTTAGGATCCGGGAAATATTCACCATAAACCTCATTGAGTGCCTTAATATTCTTATTGGGCTCTGCAAGAGACATATGTACCTTTAATACATTACCCATATTAGTACCAGCCTTTTCGAGTAGGTTTCGCATATGCTCCAGCGCACTTCTAATCTGCACCTGTATATCACCCGGTTCCTTTCTTCTGTCGGCATACCATCCTCTAACCCCACTGATAAATACGAGATGCCCTGAACGGATGCAGGCAGAAAGCGGACTTGTACTCGGATATTGGCTTGGAATAGCCAACTTCTTTGGAGTCCATTCAGATTTTTGAACTGTCTCAGCCTATGCTGTTTTTGTATTTATAGCTCCAGTTAAAGGAAGAATGGTCAGGATTTTTAATATTTCTCTTCTATTGATAAATAAGTTGAGTAGGATGAGTTTTAGATGGTTGTGTTTTGCAATATATTGAAATGAATTGCTCACCAGAATGATCTCACAGATAAAATTATTTTTATTCAACAACAAGGTAATTATACTTTACCTATCATACGTATTCAGTTTCCACATAGATGGTTGCATGAAATTGTCAGAAATAGTGAATTCTGAAACATTGCTTTCGGGTAAAATAAGAAATATACAAAATAACTCTATTTAAGCTTCTCAATTGGATGTTTTAGCTAAATTAGAAATAAGAGCCCCCCTTTAACCTTGCCTCCCTCTCCGAAGGAGTCCTTTGGACTATTGCCGGGAAGGCCAATTTGTTATTCACGCGTTTTTGTTGTTTTTAAAGGTGTTCATGCTTTCGCCGCTGAAGGGCGGCTCAGGTTTAAAGGCCAAAAGAAACAAAAGCCTTTTT
>JBDNGV010000457.1:0-19270 GCA_041689125.1 Daejeonella sp. | reverse complement strand
TGAGTTAAATATACAAAAAACAAAACACTTAAACAACATAAATAGTTGATTTTCAAGATTTTAAATTTTAACTTAATGATATTGACTGTTGTTTGTCGGGAAAACCGGCAAAACCTCAATGCCACCGAAGAGCCATTGAATGTCTACCCGGACCGGAATGTATTATGCGCAATGACTACTTAACTTCTTAAATATTCTCTTTTATATTGCTGAGGTGTAATCCTTGTTACTTTTCTAAAATGGCGATAAAAATTGCTGACATTATTAAAGCCACAATCGTAGCAGATAATCTCTGTTGAACGTCTGTTTTCTATTAACATCCTGCAAGCGTGGCTAATTCTAATTTCGATTAGAAAATCGTTAAAGGTCTTGTTGGTCATTAATTTAAAATACCTGCAAAAAGACGTCACAGTTAAGTTGCTGATGGAAGATATTTCTTCAAGTGTAATATCATTTTTGTAATTGGATAGTGTATAAGTGCAAATTTTGTTCAGCCGAATCATGTCAGATTCGTTAGACTGATAAAAGGCATGTGATGATGCGATGGTTACATAGTCTTCGGTTTCTGAAACAATTTTCAATATTCCTAATAATGTGATTAATCTGTCCAAATTGGTTGCAAGGATCCCCGATTCCATTAAAGTTGATAATTTCTCACGGGCAGAGTCTGTAAAACTCATTCCTTTTCTCGCTTTTTCGAGCAGTTTTGAAATCATATAGGTCTCCGGCAGGCTTAAAAAATCCCGTCCAAGACAATCTGGCAGAAATTGGATAACTACAGCTTCTACCTCATGCTTCGGATTATTTTCAAAGTATTCTTCGTTGCACCGCCAGGTATGTGGCAAATTACTTCCCAATAGCAAGATTTCACCTGCTGAAAAGTTGCTGATGTTATCCCCAATAATACGCACACCTTCACCTTTAATTACATAGTGTAATTCCAGTTCAGGATGATAATGCCAAATAGTACCAAAGTTGGGTTTAAGGTCATGTCTAACACTAAATGATGATTGTAGCTGCGTTGGAACTTTATGAAATAGAGGTTTCATGCATTGAATATTTTGTGTTACATCTTAAAGCTAAGTTATATCAAAAAAATATACAATTATTCCTTTCATGATAATATAGTATAATAAGTGTGTAATGACCTTCAAAAAACAAATAGTATATCCTGCATATTTGTACAACCTATTTCATTTTAGGGGAAGCGCATATCAACTAAACCTAATTCTATGCTCAAGATTTTAAAAAAGGAAGTTTATTTAGTAGCTAGTGGTGACTTGAAATTACCGGCAAACCAGAAATGCTGGCTTGCTCAACAGAATATGGAATTGTTGCTTACTCTCGCAATTGAAAAACAAGGGTGGACGGTCAGAAGGGCACACGCCTTTGATGAAAGCAAAAAACATGGCTTCATAGATTCCCAAAAAATGGGCATTGAAATATTCAAAAATATTCCAAAAGATGTTCCCGTCATAGTTGCTGAAAGCGTATGGCAATATACCCATCATGTCTTAGCGGGATTGATAACACATGAGGCCCCGATATTAACTATTGCAAATTGGAGTGGCCAATGGCCTGGATTAGTAGGTATGCTAAATTTGAACGGTTCTCTAACAAAAGCGAATGTGGTATATAGTACATAGTGGAGTGAGAACTTTAAAGATACTTTTTTTGAAACCGCATTGAAGGAATGGTTCCTTTCTGGAATTATTAAGCATGATCAGCAGCACGTGAAAGGATACGATTTGGTGAAATTACCTTATAGCGATGTTCAGGTTGGAAAACTTTTTTCTGCATCTTTTAAAAGTCAAAAGGCCATTATGGGGGTTTTTGATGAAGGTTGCATGGGTATGTACAATGCTATTGTTCCTGATGAGTTACTGCATGAGACTGGAATTTTTAAAGAAAGGCTTAGTCAATCCAGCCTTTATGCCAGAATGTTAACAATTACTGCATTTGAAGCTGAAAACGTACTAGGTTGGCTGCTCAAAAATGGTATGAAGTTTACTTGGGATACGGATGAAGAAACCGAACTAACGAGAAGTCAAACTATCGAACAGTGCAAAATGTACATTGCAGCTGTTCGGATTGCTGATGATTTTGGATGTGATACTATTGGCATTCAATATCAGCAGGGTTTAAAAGATCTCACTGTTGCAAGTGATCTTGTAGAAGGCTTATTAAATAATCAGAACCGTCCACCGGTTTATTCGGAAATAGGAAAAGAATTATATAAAAATGAAGCACTTCCACATTTTAACGAAGTTGATGAGTGCGCGGGCATAGATGCCTTGGTAACACACCGTTTGTGGAGGCAATTGGGCATGCCAGTGGAAAATACCTTGCATGACATTAGATGGGGGCAGCATTACAAAGGAGAAGGGGTAGATGATTTTATATGGGTGTTCCTTATTTCGGGGGCGGCACCCCCGGCACATTTTATTGGAGGATATTCAGGAGCTGTAAGTGAGCGCCAATCACCCATGTATTTTAGATTAGGTGGAGGAACTTTAAAAGGAATAAGTAAACCCGGGTTTATAGTTTGGAGTCGAATTTATGTAATGGGCGGTGCTTTAAATTGCGATATTGGTGTCGGGGAAGTTGTTAAGCTTCCTGAAGAAGAGACAAAGAGACGCTGGCAGGAAACATCACCACAATGGCCAATTATGCATGCTGTTTTGAAAGGTGTGAACCGTGATCAGTTAATGGCAAGACATAAGGCCAACCACATTCAAGTGGTTTATGCAACCAGTGAGTCAGCAGCGCACAAGGCTTGTAGAATTAAAGCAGTAGCCTTAGCTGAGTTGGGGATTAGAGTGTACTTTTGTGGTGAGGTTGATTTCAAAGTAAATCCTCCGGCAAATTGAGCGCTTATGTAATAGGGCTCGATTTTGGGACCGATTCTGTTAGGGCAATGGTTGTAAATGCCTATACGGGTGAAGTGGTATACACAGCGGTAGAAATTTACCCGCGCTGGGCAAAAGGATTATATTGTAATCCCTCAACCTCGATGTACAGACAACATCCACTGGATTTTATAGAATCTATGGAGAAATGCCTGCTGAACGTATTGACCCCTTGCCAGGCGCTAGTCAAAAACATTTTAGGCATTTCACTTGCCGCAACAGGATCTACACCCGTTCCGGTGAACAGGGAGGGGATACCCCTGGCCCTATTACCGGAATTTGCCTCGAATCCAAATGCAATGTTCATTTTATGGAAGGACCATACCGCAAATGCTGAGGCTAAAGAAATAAATGATGCTGCCAAAATCTGGGATGTAGATTTTACTAAATATTCAGGAGGCATCTATTCGCCAGAATGGTTTTGGTCAAAGATGCTACATGTACTGAGAACGGATAAAGAGGTTGCTTCAAAAGCATTCTCCTGGGTGGAACATTGTGACTGGATGCCGGCAGTTTTAACTGGAAATACAGCCCCTTTAGAATTAAAACGCAGTCGTTGTGCAGCCGGCCATAAGGCTATGTGGCACGAAGAATTTAACGGACTGCCCTCCGAAGAATTTCTAGAAAAATTAGATTCTTTGTTAAAAGGTATGAGGGAAAAATTATACGATTCAACTTATACTGCGGATGTAACTGCGGGTGTAATTTCAGCAAACTGGGCGGCCAAACTCGGCTTACGCCCGGATGTAAATATAGGGGTTGGGGCTATTGACGGACATTTTGGTGCGGTTGGTGCCTCCATTGAACCTTATACCATTGTTAAAGTGATGGGAACTTCTACTTGCGATATGTTAATTGCTCCTTTAGATGTTTATAAACATCATTTAATAAAAGGGATTTGTGGACAGGTAAACGGTTCAATCATTCCCGGAATGCTGGGGATGGAGGCTGGGCAATCTGCTTTTGGAGATGTTTATAAATGGTTTGAGCAAATTATATCTTTTCCTTTAACAATCATGTCTTCTGGTATTATGGCTGATGAAGAATGAAAAAAAATGCAGGCCTTGATTTTACCAGAATTGAATAACCAGGCTGCATTGCTTCCTCTAACTGCAGAGGATGAAGTTGCATTGGACTGGATTAATGGAAGACGAACCCCCGACGCAGACTTAAATTTAAAGGGAGTGATTGGCGGAATAACGTTAGGCACAACTGCGCCAAGAATTTTTAAAGCACTTGTAGAGGCGACAGCTTTTGGTGCTAAAGCTATTATAATGCGCTTTAAAGAAGAAGGGGTCCCGGTAAACAAGGTGATTGTTTTAGGTGGAATTAGTAAAAAATCTACGTTTGTCCTGCAAACACTGGCAAACGTCTTAGAATTACCTATTGAGGTGGTAAAAAGCGATCAGGCTTGTGCATTGGGTGCGGCCATGTTTTCTGCCACTATAAGTAAGGTCTATCCCGATATTCAATCGGCTCAGAAGTCGATGTCTTCTGGATTTGATGCAGTATTTAATCCGGAACCTGAAAAAGCATCGATCTATAAAATTCTTTATGCAAAATATATTGAGTTGGGAAATTCGAAATGATCTATTCGGAATGGATGGATATTTAGGTTCGTTTTACAAAGAATCTTAACCGAATATCTGAAAATACAGATCTATAAGGAGTATGTGAGTTAAAATAGGATGCAAATTGAATAAAATAATGGAAGTTTCCTTTGCTCCAATAAATTCTCTTTGTTTGGATTCAATTGGTAAAATCAATAAAGATTTCTATGCCTAACTAACTCATCCCATATGAAAAAACAATATTTTATAAAGGCAACAATTTTGTCTCTGATACTGCATTCAATGCTTTTTTTTGCCGGATGCGTAAATTCAGACAAATCACTTGCTTTTCGGGTTGAAAATTTATCGTCGAACTGGAAGATGCAGCCTGTGGATAAACTTACCGGTGTGGAGGATGGATTAATTGCCGGCAATGGATTTGATACCAAATCGTGGCATGAAGCTATAGTGCCAGGTACCGTCCTGGGAAGTTTGGCTACAACCAAATCAATCGAAGATCCATACTTTGGCATAAATATGCAGAAAGTTGATGCTGAGCAATTTAAACAGCCCTGGTGGTTCAGAACAACTTTCAAGCTGGAAAAGACGGATTTACAAAAAAAAGTGTCACTTCGTTTCAACGGAATAAATTACCGTGCTGACTTGTGGATCAATGGAAAAAAAGTAGTCGGAAAAGACAGCTTTGCAGGAACTTTCCGGATCTTCACCTTCAACATTGATGAATACATTAAGGAAGGTGAAAATACACTGGCTTTAAAAATGTGGCAGCATGCTGATGGGGAATATTCCATTGGTTTTGTCGACTGGAATCCCCTTCCACGCGACCGCAATATGGGCATTTTCAGGGAAGTTTTCCTGGAAATTAATGAAGGTGTCAAAATCAGAAGCCCCTTTGTATATTCCAAAATAAATAAGGAAACCAAAAGCGCAGCCGATCTGTACATTCAGGCTGAACTGGTCAACACTACGAATAAAACTATTGATGGCATACTCCGGGTTAATTACGAACTTGGTGTAGTTGAGAAAAAAGTAAGCCTGAAAGCCGGGGAATCCTTATCATGCAAATTTACTCCGGATGAGTTTAAACAACTTGCGGTAAGCAATGTGAAACTTTGGTGGCCAAATGGGATGGGTGAGCCAAATTTGTATAATCTGAAAACAGAATTCATTGCCGGGAATAATATAATCGATCGTGTAGAGAAAAAGTATGGAATCCGCGAAATCAGCAGTTACCTGAACGAGGATAAAAATCGGACGTTTGAAATCAATGGGAAATTCATTCTCCTGAAGGGCGGCGGTTGGACCGATGATGTTTTGCTGCAGGATACCCGGAAATCTGTTGAAGCACAACTGAGGTATATCCGCCACATGAACCTGAACAGCATTCGGTGTGAAGGTTTTTGGGGTAAAGACGAAACATTATACGATTTATGTGATGAATACGGAATCCTGGTGATGATCGGTTACAACTGCCACTGGGAATGGGAAGAATATTTGCTGAAACCGACTCATGAAAAGTACGGTGGCGCCGTTACTCCCGAAGATATAAATTTACTGGCCGATTCATGGAAAGACCAGATGCTGTGGCTGAGAAACCACCCCAGCATTTACGTCTGGATGTTGGGAAGTGACAAACTTCCTCATCCAGATCTGGAACGCAAATACATCGAATTATTCAAGCAATATGACCCATCCCGGAGTTATGTAACTTCAGCAGGCGGTGCCGGAACCGAGAACAGCAATGTTGTTGCCGAAGTTCCTTTAGTTAGCGACATTAGTGGCCCAACCGGCATGAAAATGATGGGGCCTTATGCCTGGACTCCGCCACATTACTGGTTTACCGATACAAAATTGGGCGGGGCATGGGGATTCAATACCGAAACCTGTCCGGGTGCCACTATTCCTCCTGTTGCTTCGTTACGCAAAATGCTTCCTGAAAAAAGTCTGTGGCCCATTGATAAAAAATACTGGGAATATCACACCGGAAGAAATGCATTTACCAGCCTCGACCGCGACCGTGCGGCGATCGACCAGCGTTACGGAAAATCATCCAATATCGAGGATTTTTCTTTCAAAGCACAGGTCAATAATTACGAAATAATGAGGCCGATGTTTGAAGCTTTTGTAGCTCACAAACCTAAAAGTACTGGTCTGGTGCAATGGAAAATGAACTCTGCATGGCCCGAATTGATCTGGCAGCTTTACGACACTTATCTTCAGCCCAATGGCGCGTTCTATGGCGTTAAAAAAGCATGTGTTCCACTTCATGCCATCTACCGTTATGGATTTAATGATATTTATCTGGCCAACGAGGATTTACTGGATGCCAAAAATATGACGGTTAAAATCAGGGTTTTTGATATTCAATCTAAAGAAATATTTGCAGATCAGTGGACCGGAGATATTCCTTCCAATATTTCGAAATTCATCTACAAACTGCCTGAAATCAAGAACTTGACATCCGTTTATTTTCTAGATCTGCGGATTTACAATAAGGAAAACAAAGAAGTTGATAATAGTATTTACTGGCTATCGCAAAAGAAGGACGTGTTGGATTATGAAGCAGCTAAAAAACTGGAATGGCCGTACTATACTCCTACCAGTCAATTTGCCGACTACACCACATTGAATAAGTTACCTAAAGTTAAACTTGATTTTGACTATAAGTACACCAAAGTTGAAAAGTTTGGGAAGGTTATCCTGAAGGTTAAAAACACTTCCGGATCAATCGCTTTCTTTAACTTCCTTGATGTAATTGATCCTCAAACAAAATTGCCTGTTCTGCCGGTTTTCTGGAACGATAACTACGTAACCCTTTTACCGGGTGAAGAGCGGACTTACGACGCGCAATTCTTCCTTTCTGACTTTAAAGGCGAAAAACCTGTGATTGAAGTACGAGGCTGGAACGTGGATAAAATAATACTCCTAAGCTCCAATGGAAAATAAGAAATATGCAGTTGGAATCGACTTGGGAGGAACTTTTATCAAGTTCGCCCTGGTTGGCGATTCAGGAGAAATCATTTTTACCAGTAAACTTTCAATTGGTTCATCTTCAACACGCAATGATATTTTAGCAACCATTCACAAAGCCATTGAGTTAACCATTGAATATGCCACCAAAAACGAAGTTTCAGTTGCCGGAATTGGCATCGGATCGCCAGGTCTTTGCTGCGAAGGTATTGTCGTTGGAGGTGCCGATAATCTGAACGGCTGGACTGAGGTGCATCTATCCGAACTATTTTCAGACGCATATAAATTGCCTGTTCTGATCGACAATGATGCCAATGTGATGGGACTTGGAGAAGCAGTTTACGGAGCTGCCAAAGATTGCATCGATGTGATTTTCCTGACTGTGGGTACCGGAATAGGCGGAGCCATTATAGCTGACGGAAAACTTTATGGTGGTTATAAAAACAGGGGCACAGAAATGGGACATGTCACCATCAATCACAAAGGGATTGAGTGCAATTGCGGTGGTCGTGGTTGCCTGGAATCGTATGCTTCAACCACCGCATTGATCAAGCAATATGCTGAACTTTCCGGGAAAAATGAAAAAGAGATTGATGGATTTTACCTCGTTCAGAAGTTCCATGAAGGAGATGAAGCAGCAGTAAAATGTATGGAGGAACATACGGATTATCTCGGGCACGGAATTGCCGGATTCATCAACATATTTGCGCCACAGAAAGTGGTGATCGGTGGCGGAATTTCAGAATCCGGCCAATTTTACATCGATATGATTAAGAAATCAGCACTCAGTTATGCCATGCCAGCCTGTGCTGCCAATACCGACGTGGTAGGTGCTACTTTGGGAAATCAGGCTGGATGTCTGGGTGCTGCATCGTTGATTTTTAGAAATGTTATCTAACTGACTTATCCATGAAAAAAAACTTTGTTGTTGTGGTTCTGATCATGCTGATCTTTTTTGTCATCTCCTTTCTAACCAATATCATTGGCCCATTAATTCCTGAAGTTATAAAAGGATTTAGCGTAAGTAAGGGAATGGCAGGGCTTCTTAATTTTTCTTTCTTTATTGCTTATGGAGTCATGTCAATTCCCGCAGGAATTCTGACCGAAAGGTATAAGGAAAAGAAAGTTATTGTCGCAGCCTTTGTTCTGGCATCAACAGGAGCTTTTCTATTTTCATTCTTCCCGGGTTTCGGCGTTTACCTGGTCTCACTGTTTCTCATCGGAATGGGAATGGCCATTCTTCAGGTGGCCATTAATCCGTTGCTCAGGGTTTCAGGCGGTGAAGAAAATTTTGCATTTACTTCGGTTGTGGCCCAGTTATTTTTTGGAGGAGCCTCATATCTAAGTCCACTGATGTATTCGTATTTGGTTACAAACTTATCTGCCGGAAATACTTCCAATGTACTTCTTTCAACTTTAGATAGTCTGGTTCCTGAAAATCTAAATTGGATATCTGTGTACTGGATTTTTGGGATTGTTTCAGTCGCAATGGTATTGGTGATTCTGTTCTCCAGATTTCCAAAAGTTGATCTGAACGAAGAAGAAAAAGTCGGCAGTTTTGCTACGATTAAAGACTTGCTGAAAAATAAATATGTGATTCTCTATTTCTTCGGCATTTTTGCCTATGTAGGTACAGAGCAAGGTGTTGCAAGCTGGATATCTAAGTTTTTGGAAGAATACCACGGAATGAATGCTGAGGTTGATGGAGCAAAAGCTACCTCATGGTTTTGGGGATTGCTGACTATTGGATGTTTCTTTGGACTGGGCTTGTTAAAGTTGGTGGACAGTAAACTGGTTCTGCGAATTTTTTCCGTAGCCGCCATGATTTCTCTGGCTACCGCCCTGATCACAAACGATGGAATGACAGCCTATTACGGATTTATTGGAGTGGGGTTTTTTGCTTCAGTGATGTGGTCGGTTATTTTCTCACTTGCGCTTAACTCATTGAAAGACAACCATGGCGCGTTTTCCGGAATATTGTGTTCAGGCATAATTGGTGGCGCTGTGGTTCCTCTGATTGTTGGCGTTCTGGGCGATGCTATCGGATTAAGGGGAGGAATGTCGTTTGTATTCATCACTCTCATTTACATTTTTAGTATCAGCTTCTGGGCAAAACCGCTGATTAAAAATAAAACGATCGGCTTTCGGGAGATAATATCCTAAAACATACTACATAAAGAATTACCAATGAACCAAGTGGTTAAAATATAGAAAATCAACAAACTGAAAATCAACATTTATGAGTGGATTAGCAATTTTAGGTGGCAGCCCATCGCGCGACACAAAAATCAATCCCTGGCCCAAATGGCCAGTTTGGGACGAAAAAGAAGAAAAAGCCTTGCTCGAAGTACTGAACAGCGGAGTATGGTCGTATAACGGACCAAAGGAAACCGAGTTTAATAAGGATTTTGCTGAATATACCGGCGCAAAATATGCCATTGCGGTAGCCAATGGTACACTTACCTTGCAAATGGCATTGGAAGCCTGTGGAGTAGGAATTGGTGATGAGGTTATTCTTCCGGGATTGACCTGGCAAGCTACTGCAGCAACTATTTTGGACGTGAATGCAACTCCAGTTTTGGTTGATGTTTGTGAAGATACCTGGTGTATTGATCCGAATGAAGTTGAAAAGGCAATTACGCCACGCACAAAAGCAATTATTCCAGTGCATCTGTATGGTTGTTTTGCCGATATGGATGAAGTTATGCGAATTGCCAAAAAACATAACCTTTGGGTGATCGAAGATTGCGCTCATAAACACGGTGGCGAATGGAATGGTAAAAAAGCTGGAACCATTGGAGATATTGGCAGCTTTAGTTACCAATTATCAAAACATTTAACTGCAGGTGAAGGTGGTTCGGTTACAACGAATAACTTCGTTTTGTATGAAAAGCTGGATGCACTTCGCAATTGCGGACGTCGGCCGGAGCCGGTAACTGAAATGACAACTGACAAAGGTGAAGGTGTTTATTTTGATGCTGGAAACTTCTTTCAGTCGGGTAATTTCAGGATTACTGAATTTCAGTCGGCAATATTAATTGAAGGTTTGAAAAGACTGCCGGAACAAAACGCGGTAAGAGATGCAAATGCAATCTATTTGAATTCTCTTATAACATCCATTCCGGGAGTTTTGCCAATGAAACGCGATGCCCGGGAAACCAAAGAAGCGTATTTCAATTTTGCTTTCAGGTACAATCAGAGCGAATTTAAAGGCTTGCCCGTTGCGAAATTCAGGGCTGCTTTGACTGCTGAACTTGGGATTGAAGTGGGTGCAAGCTATATACCATTGAATAAATGTTCGCTCTATGTACCATTGACAAAACCTGCACGTCACAAACTATCCGAAGAATACTGGGCAGCCATTAATCCTGAAAGGTTTGATTTACCTGTATGCGATAAGGTTTACCTTGAAGGTTCGGCCTGTATTCACCATAAAATACTGATGGGAAACAAAGCTGATATGGATCTAATTGCAGCAGCAATCAAAAAGGTATACGATAACGCTGAAAACCTCTAATTCCCAAGAATTTTGAAGAAATTAAAGATAGCTATTATCGGCTGTGGTTATATTGCCAATTACCATGTTCGTGGACTTCAATCCATTCCGGATGTTGAAGTTGTGTCAGCAGTGGGTCTTTCAATCGAAGCAGCCCAGGCATTTGCTGTTAGATACAACATTAAGGATACGACAAGCGATGTTTCTGATCTTTATAAGCGCGATGACATTGATGCGGTAGTGATCGGAACTCCCAACAAGTTTCATGCGCCTTTTGCCATCGAATTCCTGAAACATGGCAAAGATGTTTTTCTGGAAAAGCCAATGGCAATGAGCGCCGAAGAAGGTTTGACCATCAAAAATGCAGCTGATCTGAAAAATAGATTGGTGATGGTCGGTCACATGTGGCGTTTCGATACCGATGTCAACTTTGTGAAAAATGTAGTTGAGTCAGACCAATTAGGAAAAATCGTAAAAACAAAAGGTTACGGTATTCATGAAAACTGGGGTCCGGGAGGTTGGTTCTTGCAAAAGGAACTGGCAGGTGGTGGTGCTTTAGCCGACATGGGAGTTCATGCCATTGATACCGTCCGGTATATTTTGGGCGATCCGCAACCGACAAAAGTATATGCCAAAATAGGAACCTATTATGGGGATTTTGATGTAGATGACTCCGGAATTCTTATGATCTCCTGGGACAATGGAACCGAATCGATCATCGAAAGCGGCTGGTGGCAGCCTCACATGGATGGTCCTGAAGCAGCTACCGGATTATATGGAACAAAAGGCTACGCCAATATTTTTCCAACTTACCTGAAATACAAAGTGGACGGAGTTGCCGGAAAATTTGATGCTACATTGCCAGTCCGCACCGAACATTGTGAACAAGGTATGTACACCCGTCAAATGGAACACTATGTCGATTGCATTCGGTCCAGGAAACAACCTGTTTCCGGACTTCCCGAAGGCCAGATTATCCTTAATATTGTTGACGCAGCCTATTTATCATCCAAGACCGGAGAGGTCGTAAACCTTTGATCATGACTAAACAATTCCCAATCTGGATGTACATCCTATTTCCATCAATCACCATGCTTTTAGGATGGGGACTTCGCGGCTACATTGGTGGCGGCCCTTTTGGTGCAATGATTCCGGGTGCGATGATTGCGCTGAGTTTGGCAATGCTGTTAAAATTATCAGCAGAAGCAACATCGGTTTTGGTTGTTTTCGGAGCAGTAGGAATTGGTCTGGGCGGCGAAATGACGTACGGACAAACTCTGGGATTCCTGCGTAATCCGGGTACAATGTGGTGGGGAATTTTGGCCACAACTGTCAAAGGTTCCATCTGGGGTTTGCTTGGTGCAATCGTCCTTTGCATTGGATTGATTTATCACCGATTGCCTAAAAGGACCGTAATTATTGCTTTCCTGTTGCTTCTGACCGGAATGCTGATAGGCTTTAAACTCATCAATCAGCCCATGATCATATATTTTTCTGATCCGGCAAAACCCCGCCCTGAATCATGGGGCGCTTTATTGGTCGGTGCGATTGCTTTATTGATTTTTCTAAAATATAAAACTGCAGGTTATAAGATCATTACCCGCTTTGCTTTATTGGGTTTAATTGGTGGCGGATTAGGTTTCGGATTGGGTGGCCTTTGGATGGTTTTGGGTTTTAACCTTCCCAAAGAAGTTATTTTTCAGAATTGGTGGAAGGCTATGGAATTTAGTTTTGGTTTTTTGCTAGGTGGAGCATTAGGGATTGCTGCATGGCTCAGCCGGAAGGACATTGAATCTCAACACGTTGGTCCTTACTCTGAGCCATTTTTTGTTTCCGGTTCGGTATGGAAAGAATTTGCAGTTACACTGTTCCTTGCGCTTCTGATTTTTTGGGTGATGCCCTCTTATTTAGACTCGATTGTTGTTGCCGACAGTATTAATCAAGGCAGCTTTGTCATGATTAATTTTGCCGACCTGGCTAAGATCCTGAGCAATTTCGCGTTTTATGGTTTCATAATGGTACTTGCAGTAATGCGGTTTCCTTCTGCAACCTGGCAAATTGGTATTACGATCACTTTTTGCTATGCGGCAATAGATTTAATGGAGGACATTTTTCCAGATGTTGCTACCGATACGCCATTTACGCTTTACTTTTCCCTGATGACATTAACAGTCGGAGTTTTAACCGCCTGGTTTCAACGGAATGTCAATATTATCCGGAATATGTTTTTGCTGCTGGTATGGTCGTGCATGGTTGTTGCATTCTTACGATTGGGACTATTTGAGAAATCTGCAGGAGATTCCATTCAGTCATTGTGTGGATTTATTTGCGGAAAGTATTTTGTGCACATTGTCTTTACTTTGTCGGCTCTGTACATTACATGGATTTCGATAACGAAATTCAGATTGTCAAATAATTAACTAACAGGAAAATGAATAGTCTGGGTTTAGGTTTATTTTATTCCTGGGACTTAGCTTAATTATGCTGACTGAAAAAATAGAATACCCTGTTTTGGTAACTGTAGGGGGCAAATCATATCATTTTATTCCGTAACGGACCTTGAAATAAACATGGTGAACAGAAAAATTTGGATAGCTCCCTTGACCTTGGTTGCCGTGATAGGGGTTATTTATTTGGCTTTTCATTATTCGTTGAGGAATGGAAATGCTTTGCCTATAGCACCTAAATCCTTTTTAAAAGAGCTTCAGATTACCTTCGATGATTTGAAAAACCATGATTTGGACAACAACGACAACTTTTCGCCGGATGGGAAATGGCTGGTATATGATACCCGCACTGAAACCGGCGGAATTGGCGGAAATTCAACAATTGAAAGGGTAAACATCGAAACCGGAGAGATTCAGGTTTTGTATAAAATCAAAGGTAATCAGGATTACGGTCCAGGAGCCGGAGCTGCCAGCTATCATCCATCTGAAAACAAGGTGATCTTTATTCACGGTCTACTGGTTAGTACGGCGAAAAATCCTTATCAACAATGGCGCCGCACTGGTGTAATCGTCAGCGATGATCAGCCAAATGTGCCGATATACATGGACTCCAGAGATGTTACATTTCCATATACTCCCGGTGCTTTGCGTGGAGGAACCCACCGGCACGAATGGAGTCGCGATGGCAAATGGGTTGGTTATACTTACAACGATGCTATCATGAAAATACTGGAAGACTCAACAAATGTTAAATGGAATATAAGGACGATTGCAGTTTCCAATCAAAATCATCGTATAAAGGTTGAGCAGGATGCTGCTCAGGAAAATGTGCAGGGCGAATGGTACAGTGCGGTTGTGGTGCGTGTTGTTCCCAATCCGGAACCCGGAAGTGATGAAATCAGTAATGCAGCCTCCGACAGCTGGATTGGGACAAGTGGCTATAAAAAAGCGGATGCTACTCGTCAGGTCGCCCGTGCATTTTTGGGAAAAGTTAGGAACAAGGAAGGACAACCGGTTGAGGAGGTTTTTGTAGTTGATATTCCCGATTCGATAAATGTTCCAGGTGAATTTGGCCCGCTGGAAGGCACGCTGAATACGTTTCCAATGCCACCCAAAGGAACCGTACAACGAAGATTAACACATACCGCTGATAGTAAATTTCCCGATTGTGGAGGCGTTATTCGCTCTTCACCTGATGGAAGTCAGATTTCTTATTTGGCTAAAGATTCTCACGGTATTAAGCAAATTTTCCTGATTTCGCCCTCCGGAGGTGAACCAATTCAAGTGACAAAACATCCTACTGATGTGCAGGACGGAGCACGCTGGAGTGCTGATAGCAAATCACTTGGCTATATTTGGGATAATAGCATTGTGGTTTGTGAAGTCTCAGAGCGTCCGTTTAGAAAGCGGTTCAGGAAAATTACGGAGCGAACGACTGAAGCCCCATCAAACCTGGTTTGGTCGAACGATGGAAAATCGATGGCATTCAACCGTTTAGTAAAAGTTAACGGGAAAAATGGGCTGACTAAACAGATTTTTGTTGTTAAACTTGATTGATAATCCTACAATAGCGCTATCGACAGGGTGGTGTGCAAATATTAGTATTCATAAATAACTGAAATTTAGTATGAAAATTAAACTATTCATATTCGCGTTTTTTCTGCTCCTCTTTAGTAGATATATATATGCTCAAACGTTCAAAGCGGGCGTTGCTTTGAGAGTAATTACACCCGAAAATATGATCCCAATTTCAGGAGGAATGGGAAAACCGGTAATGCCTACCGCAAAAAAGGGTAATTTATTTGTCAGGGCAGTTGTAATGGAAAAAGGAGGAACCCGGGTAGCGATTGTGAGTGTTGATAATCTGGGATGGCCAGCCTATTTAGGCGACCGGTCTCGTAAATTGATGAAAGGTATTCCGCCAGAAAATGTTTTGATCGGGGTCACCCACACTCACAGCGCTCCTGATGCTTATGGTTTTCCTGACGAAAAGGGAACTACAGGCGCTGACCTAAAATATTTAGACTGGTGTGTCATTCAAATAGCCGATGCGGTAAACGAAGCTATTTCGAAGCTTGAACCAGCCTCCCTTAAAACAGCTGTTGGCGAGGCCAAAGGACAAATTGCATACAATTATTATGCTGAAAAACTGTATGATCAACGATGTGGTATTATACAGGCGGTAGCATCTTCAGGAAAAAACAAAGGAAAAACGATTGCTACCCTTGTGAATTATGCTATCCATCCCGAAATTCTAGGAACAGACCGCAAGATAATGAGTCCCGATTTGTGCGGACCACTTTACGATCGGATTGAATCGAAAGTTGGCGGTATGGCTATTTTTATGAACAGCGCACAGGGTGGTATGGTTACGGCCGACAACCGTCGTGAAAATGCAAAAGAAGCTAATGATTGGGAAGAATGTATTCGGATTGGAAATTTGCTTGCCGATGAAGCGCTGCGCATAATTGAAAATGCTCCGGTTGATGAAAATCCCGACCTTTATTGCACTTCAAAAATGGTAAAGTTTCCGGTTGACAATGAAGTGATGCGTTATGTTTTTAAAAATTCGCCAGTGGCCGGAAATACTTCAATAGATATTGATTTCACTTCAGTTTCAACACGTGTAAATCTCCTGAATATTGGGAAAGCGCAGGTGCTGACCATTCCGGGCGAAGCCTTGCCAAATATTGGTTTCTATTTGAAACGTAAAATGAATACCAAACAACCTTTCCTTTTTGGATTGACGAACGACGCTTTTGGATACATACTTACCAAAGAAGATTTTGGTGGTTTCGAACAGTACAACTACATCACCCGCACCTCTTTGGGCGAAATGACCGGAGAAATATACCAAACCGAAGCGCTGAAACTAGTTAATGAAAGTCCAAAACCAACAATTCAATAAGATTGTAAATATTTGAGGTGAATTAGGATAAACTTCTAGTTCTAATACTTATTTCAATTCTTCCATGAGCTCAATCACCATGCCTGGTGAAATAAGTACGATTACTTCGCTTTCCCTATTTTCAGGCTAAATGATAGAGAAGATTATTGTAAATGTCATGGAATATTAACTTCCAACTAATTAAATATTAACAATTAGTCATAAAATACAATGAGTTATCCGCTATTTTGGGGCAATATGTCGTGTATATAGAGTGAAATTCTATCACAATCAAAGTTTTTTTCTCCAAATCTTTGTTTAAGCAGTGCCCGCGTAGCTAGCTGCAATTTTATCTAACCAAAAATTTGTTGTATGAAAAAAAGAATTCTTAAAACAATTTTCTTCGCGATGTTTGCTCTTTTTTCTCTTAACTCCATTGCTCAAACAAATGGGAGTGAAGTTGTGAAAACCGATTCTGAAGGTAAATGGACTCTTCCGATTAGTAATGAAACCGGCCTTTTTGTTATCAAACCTGCCAATTATACGGTTCCGTTAAACTCCGATAAAATCCCGCAACATTTCTTTATCTATAAAAAGAGAAACTCTGGAAATTCTAAAAACTCTCCTGTTGATTTTCCATTGATTAAGTCAACAGACCAAAAGAAATTTTCAGCCTTGTTTTTTGGCGATACGCAGGCTCGGGGAATAAAGGAAGTAAATTACATAAATCATGATGTGGTGGAAGAATGCATTGGAACCGATGCACTTTTTGGAGTTTCGTTAGGTGATATAACTGCCGATGGTCCCGAACTATTTAATGAAATTAACCAGGGAATTGCCCAAATTGGTATTCCATGGTACAATACTTTCGGAAACCACGATTACGACCGCGAGGCCAATACCAATGATAAAAAGGATGCTTCAATTAAACGTATTTACGGACCTTCAACGTACGCGTTTGAATACGGGCAGGTAGTCTTTATCGATTTCAGTAATATTTTTTTTAAGCCTGATGGCAAGTACATCCCGCACTTTACAGATGACCAGTTAAGTTTTGTCAAGAACTATCTGCAATTTGTTCCGAAGAATAAACTGGTTGTTTTGATGATGCATGCACCCATTATTTCATGCGATAACAAGGAAAAAATGTTTGACCTGATCAGCGACAGAAAATACACGTTTTCCATCTCGGGTCATGTTCACGAGCAAATCAATTTGTTTGTTAACCGCGAAACTGGCTGGAAAGGAGCCGAGCCTCATCACCACCTGATAAATGCTACCGTTAGCGGTAGTTGGTGGTGTGGCCTGAACGATGAACTGGGCATTCCACATGCTACAATGAACGATGGCGGCCCAAACGGATATTCGGTGATAACATTTGACGGTTCAAATTACAGCGTCCGTTTTAAAGCTGCGCGCCGGCCCGAAAATTACCAAATGAATATTTATCTTCCTGAAGAAATTACGACCAACGAGTTGGATACAACCAAAATTCTGATGAATATTTTTGCAGGTTCAGAGCGGTCTAAAGTAGAAATGAGTATTGATAATCAAAATGAATGGATACAACTTCAGCAAGTTAAAACCATCGATCCAGAAATACTCAGAATGCATCAGCTCAACCCTGTCCTCCAGAAAAAGGTTGAGGGCCGGCTTATTGAAGATATCCTGGGTTATTCAATGGATTCGCCAAGTTATTCAACCCATATGGGGCAAGCGTTATTGCCAAAAGAAATTTCCCGCGGATCGCATACTGTTTCCGTGAAAACAACCGATATGTATGGTCAGAGTTGGCAGGCAAGCCGCATTTTCAGAGTACATTAATTTAAAGATTTACAATTAACGATAGATTATGAAAACCTTAAACCAATTTGCTTTTATTGTATATCTTTTGTTGCTTAATCCTTTTTGGATTATTAGGGCAAAAGCACAAAATCCTGTTTACAAGGATGTGCCTTTTTTGCAGGACTACAGTATCAAATATTACTCCAATTCTGGTATGCCAAAGCTTTTAAAAGTTGCTTCTGACAGGAATGGTAATATTCAGATACTTACTTCCGATGGTCTGATGAAACCCTTTGAGGGTTTGTTTCTATATCCAGGAAAAATTTTGGCCGATTTATCTTATCGCCCGATGGCTGATAAAAAAATAGTCGGGTTGGGATCTTTTCAAAACCAACTTGTTTACCTGGATGGTAAAGCAGTTTTAAGCAATGCATGGGCAGGAAAATTATTTTCGGAACACGAAATGCCAAATGCCAAACTATTTACCGGAAACGGTGATTTTACATTTCTGATTTCTGATGGAACCAATCTGAAATGTATCAAAGATTCGAAAACCGTTTGGAATGGCAATTCTTCCGATGCAATTCTTGATTTAAAATATTCAGCGGAAAACGGACTGTTTTGGATATTGGGAACCAACTCGTTGAGTACTTTCAGCCTAAAAGAAAAAAAACTGACCGTGGTTTATAACGGAACTGCATTTACTTCGTTTGATGTGGTTGAAAAAGGCAGCAAAATAATCATTGGAACTAAAAACGGTTACCTCGAAGTCAATGCCACCACGAAAATACAAAATGGCAAATTGCGAACAAATCTGCCAAGCCCTGAAATTACCAGTGTGAAAGAGATTGATGGGAAAGTGTGGTTTGGCTCTAATTTAGGTGCATTTATGCTTCGCTCCGACGGACAATTTAATTATTACAACGGCGAACGCTGGCTGCCGGGAGACAAAGTATCTGACATTGCCGAAGGTCCTGATAAATCGGTTTTAATACTGACAGACAACGGATTAGGTCAGATCTGCTTTAAGAACATAACTTTGGAAGAAAAGGCGGTGTTCTATGAGAAACAGGTTCGCCAGCGACATATCCGCAACGGATTCAATGCTAATTTGGATGGGCTGAAGAATGGCAACTTGTCAACCGGGTATTTGTCCGATTCTGACAATGACGGTTTGTGGACCTCAATGTATCTTGGAGGTGAAG